>JALWSL010000409.1 GCA_027080405.1 Planctomycetaceae bacterium | reverse complement strand
GTTTCGGCAACCAGCGGGGCTTCCGCGACCTCTGCATCGACCGCGACCTACAAACCGCCTGCCAAACCGGGACCGCCACCGAAGATAAAGAAAACCAAACAGGCCCGGGAAAAAATAGATCTGGGCGGATTGAAGAATTTACTCGACGCCAAGGTGCTTGGTGTAATCGGCGTCGTTGTTGTACTCGGTGTACTCTACTACTTTGTTCCCTCCCTGTTTACCAGAACGAATGATAAAAAAATATATGAACGCTATCAGGAAATTTATGCCCAGATTCAGAGAGCCCGTAAGGACAACCCGGGACAGTTGACAACTCTCGCCAGGGAAGTTGTTCCCGAATTGAAGGAAACTGTCGATAAACTGGAAAAGGCGGGAGCAGGGGCCAAAAAACCTTTGAAGCAGAAACTCTTTTTCGGTGGGAAATACTGCCTGATTCCGATGCTCGAAAAGAAAATGAAAGAGCCCAGTCCCCTGGATGAAAAATTCAAAAAATACCAGAAGGAAGTAAAGGGCCTGCTCGATAAGTAACCGGCACCGAGGAATGCCTGCCCATACCTCCCCGTATTTCACTGAGTTGCCCAGGCAAAAAGTGTCGTCCGATCTGAAACAGTCAGCCCGGAATCAGGGCGAGTGCTGAAACTTCCGGGATATCTTCTCCATGCGTGTTCGGTTGACCCCCAGATCGGAATACCCTATCCGGGAAGCAGAGCGAAAATCAATTTGCTTCTGGTGTGGGTTGATCAAAAATTCGACATCGTCGACAAATCGCATCAGGGGGCTGCGAACTTCGAAGTGCAGATAATTTTCAGATTGTCTCACCAACCGGGTTCCAGGCATCGATTCCAAAACAGCTTTCAGTTTCTCCGCCGCCTGTTCGGTACTGCCTGTCATTTCCAGAGGAGGCAGCCATTTTTCAGATTGAGTTGACTGGGTACTGACACAATTGGGCAAATCGGGGCACGGTGTCAACTTGCCATCGACAACACCAATTCTGGCCGGGCTGGTACTATAATTGGCAACAAGAACCAATCCGTAAAGAACCACCACTGCCAGTACGATACCGATCAGCACGACACGAAATCTCGTCATTTTCCATGTTCTCGCGCACTTAACCGTTAACCCACATGGTTAAACAGAAAAACCACTTTACCTGTTTAACGGTTGCCCGCTTTGCAAATACGCGAACAGATCGGCGATCTGCTGATCACTGAGGCCTTTCAGTATTCCTTCGGGCATAAGTGATTTGCGTTGAGGTACGATTTCCTCGATATCCTCCTTGGCAATACGGACATCCTCTCCCTCTGAACCCCGGATAACCAGAAAGTTGTCATCCTGAAACGTGATAAAGCCGGTCAAGACCCGACCATCGGCAGTGATAACAACATTCAGTTCAAACCCTTCCCGGATTTCCAGACCGGGGTTGACAATTTGCAGAAGCAGTTGGCGACGGTCACTTCGCTGGTAGGAAGTGAGGCTGGGACCAACATATTCCCCTTCGTTGAACAATTCGTGACATTTTGCACAACGCTGATTGAACAGTTTTTTCCCCGGATAGGGGTCGCCATCTTTTTCATCGAGAACTTTGGTCAGTCTTTCAACAGTCCTGATCATTTCTTCCGTCGCTGCTCCGTCAAGAGCCCCCCACAACTGTTTGATCTGCTGATGCAAATCGTCATCCTTCAGGAAAGTCATCTTCAAAATCGCGTCCTGAGGGACCGCCTGGGGATCGAGTGCTCCTTCCCGGCAGACCTCGACCAGTTCCCTGGCCCATTTTTTCCGCGAGGCGAATGTCAGGCAGATCGCAGAGCGTTCCCGGTCTGATAATTCGTCCCAGTTTTGGGGCAGGTCCTGAGCAGTCAAAGAAATGTGGTCACCCAGTGTTCCCTGCATCGCCAACCAGGCGGCAACGCGAACCTCGGCATCTTTCGTCTTTTTCGCCGCTTTCAAAACCGCGTTCGCCAAGGCAGAATCTGACAATTCAGCAGCCACCCGTATCACGGACAAGAGCTTTCCGGGAGAGCCGGGTGGAGACGTCAGCAATTGAACCGCCTTTCTGATGGCCCCCGGTTTCCCCAAACGAAGTTGCAGAGGTAAAGGAAGTTCACCAATCTGATCGACGGCGGCCAGTAATTCATCCGGCAGTTTGGCGAGTGACTGATTTTCCACTCCCAACTCGAACCCCCTGATGAACTGAGCGGCAAACTGTTTACTTTTGGGGTGCCTGAGAAGTTGTGTCCCGATTCTCCAATGCACAGGGTTGGAAGAGGCAACCAGTCTTCTCATCAGGCGTTCTGCAATAACCGTGGCGAACAGCGGCGTCTTTTCAACAGGTACCGATTCAAACCACTTAACCAGCAAAGCCGGCTCGTGAGAGGCAACCGACTCGATATTCCACCAGTACAAAAGTGGCAGATGCGGGTCGTTTCCGTCTGATTCCCGCTGCATCAAAGCTGTCGTGATAGCCAGGTTCCAGGTCGGCTCGATGCGTCTGGCTGAACTGGCAATCTGGCTGCGGACAAACAGGTTTGGTTCATCTTTCGCAATCTCCACCAGTTGTTTTGAAAGATCTTCAGACAACTCGTGATCGTCACACACGAGCCTGATACTCCAGCCACGGACGAACGGATTGCGATGCCGCCAGAACGCCGATAGTTCCTGATCTGTCCACTCCTTGATCTGATAGCGAACCAGAAGCAGTTGTAGTGCCGCGGAATGATTCGGTTTTTTCAATTCCTGTTCGATTCGCGATAACGCCTTGTGCCCCTCACGATCAACAATCGTGCGCATGGCAAGCTGTTGTACCGTGCGGTTGGCAGAAGAAAGGGCACCGATCAACTCCTGCAGGCTCATTTTCTGCAAGTTGGGTAACGGGATCGGCTTTGAGTTTTTCGGAACCAGTCGATAAACACGGCCTCGGGTGGCGTCAACCTGCTCTTCCATCGTGTAAAGATGGGCCACGCGACCGTCGTACCAATCTGCAATATAAATCGCACCTTCGGGGCCAAGTTTGATATCGACCGGGCGAAACCAGGAATCGCTACTGGTGACGGGAAACCCGATATCTTTTGTTTTGAATGTGGAACCGCGTGGTTCGAAATCGGCATAGACAATTCGCCCCTGAAGTGGTTCCACGCCGAAGAGTTTGTTGTGATACCTTTCGGGCAGAAGATCGGCTTCGTAAAGCATCACGCTATGGGTAAAACGCTCGGCCTTGTTGTGTTGCATGGAATCAAAAAAGCCGAAGGCGAACGGATTGGAAAGCGGCCCATGCTTGGAAAAGCCTTTCCGGTAATATCCACCCTGTACGTAGTGAAAACCGCGTGTGTTTCCTCCGTTATGCCCGGAATAGATGCGTCCTTGCCGATCGATTTCGACACAAAAAGCGTTTCCTCCTCCTTCTGCGAAAATTTCGTAGATTTTCTTTTTCGGATGATAGCGCCAAATATTCTGTCCAAGCGATTTGTACGGTTTTTTATCGATCCCGGGACGAATGACATCTCCATTAACCGTGCTTCCCTGAGCCGCATACAACCAGCCATCCGGCCCGAATCTCAAACTGTTGACGACCGAATGGGTATCCTGCATTCCGAAACCGGCCAGATGGACTTCCGGGTCTCCATCTGGAACATCATCCTGATCCGCGTCAGGATAGAATAACAGATACGGCGCATTGAGCACCCAGACGCCACCTCCACCGACCGCACAAGCGGTGGCGATATTCAAACCATCAACAAAAATTTTGTGTTTATCGAAAATACCATCACCGTCGGTATCTTCGTGAATTGATATCTGATCTTTCCCACGCACATGATTGGGCGGAGCGGGCGGCACTTTATCGTAAACGGCTCGCCAGAATACATCGTGGCTTTTGACTTTCAAGCCGGCAGGATGAGGATATTGGCGATATTCCACCAACCACATTCGTCCCCGTGTATCAAAGCTGATCTGCAACGGTTGGGCGATCAGGGGCTCTGTCAGAAGTTGTTCAAGCCGAAGATCCTCCGCAACGGTGAATTTCTTTTTCGATTCTTCAGGATCAAGCGCCTTGTCTTTGGGATGATCGTTTTTGTTTGTTGGTGGAACGACAGGCCGCTCCTGAGCGAGCGTCCGATCAGACAAACCAGTGGTGAACAGGCCAAGCAACATGACCAGTGCTGAAACATGATTTCCATACATTGAAACTGGGGATTTTCTCATCGAAAAATGATCCTCAAAACAATTGAAACTGCTCTACGTCGGCAGTACGTGCAGTAATCTGCCCGCTGGTGCCAAAAATTTCTACATTTTTTGGAAAATCCACGACTTTCCTGTACGAAATAAATTCGTTTGCTCCACTGTAACCATAGGAAGACCGATTTTTCCAGCCTGTCGGTGGACAAATATGGAGACCGCGACATTTATTGTGACGTGTGATCCACAAAATTTTGCGACCGAAGGATCCCGTAGCCTTCGGGTGTGATTAACAGAACAATTATCGGAAATTGACAATGAAGATCAATCTGAGATTTATCCTGGCGTATATGGACGACATCCTCCCTCCTGCTGACGCAGCCGAGGTGAGCAGATTACTGAAGGAGGATCCGGCTGCCGAGAAATTAATGGATCGAATTGGTGAAGTCGTTCGTAAACGCCGATTGTCCGTTCCCGATCTCCTGGAGGAAACAGAAGGAAAGGACGCCAACGACGTCGCAGAATACCTGGACAACCTGATGTCCCCTGAGCAAATTCGACAGTTTGAACAAAAATGCCTCGATTCAGATGAGCAACTCGCTGAAGTTGCAGCCTGCCATGAAATTCTGACTCTCGTCCTTGGTGGAAAAGATGATGTTCCCCCTTCCACCAGAGAAAAACTGGAACAGATTGCCAATTCCGTCGGTTACAACTCTGATTATGGCGAACCGGATTACAGCGAACCACCTGCCGGTAAACCGATTCCCCTTTCTGCAGTTGAAATTCCTGTGAGCAACCTGCCAGATGGGGAAAGTGGCCCGGAATCGACGGTGCCTGTTACTTTTGAACTCCCTCAGCGAGATTCCCACTGGAAGAATAAAGGCCTGATTGCCGCACTCGCCCTGCTTGTTATCGCCTGGATTTACAGCATTGCAACAGATGAATCCCTGCGTCCTGGAAATGCCCCGAATGTTCAACAGGTAGCGAAAAACGAACAGAAGCCATCTGCCAACGTAGTCGCTGTTGAAAAGAATACAGAACCATCACCAGATTCAACGTCAAATTCAAAACCGGATCAAAATGCTTCTCCCGAAACGGACAACTTGACAAAAGCGGATCAACAAACCGGACAGGGCACACTGGTTGTAGCCAAAT
>JALWSL010000408.1 GCA_027080405.1 Planctomycetaceae bacterium | reverse complement strand
GTGTACTCGGTGCCGGGAACAACGTACCGAATCGTTTCCTGCATCGGCCAGACTTCGTCATTTATCCCTGAATGTTCCGAGATCACACTGATCGGGTCGCCAGTAATTTTGAGAGCCGTGTAAACGGGATCGAGAAGATGGCAACCAAAATCTCCGATCGCTCCCGAGCCGAAATCCTGCCAGTCTCTCCAGGCGAAGGGGTGATAGATGCGAGGCCCGGCATACGGACGCATCGGAGCAACACCGATCCAGAGATCCCAGTCCAGCGTTTTTGGAACAGGATCGTTTTGTGTGGGACGTTCCGAGAATCCACTTCTTCCGTGACCAGTGGTGCCAACCCAGGAGTGAACGGCTTTTACCTTTCCGATCACTCCGTCTTGAATCAGCTGAACGGCACTGCGATACGCCGTGTGTGAGTGAATTTGATTCCCCATACGGGTAATGACACCGGATTTCGCTGCATGGAGGCGCATCTGCCGCGCTTCCCAGACCGTCCGCGTCAGGGGTTTCTGGCAATAGACATGCTTGCCCAGGCTCATCGCATCGATACTGATTTTTGCGTGTGTATGGTCCGGCGTCGAAACGGTCACTGCATCAATTTTATCGCCCAACTCCTCCAGCATGTTTCGATAATCCTGATAGATCGGAGCGTCGGGCACGTACTGACGAACCTTGGTGGTGCGGGCTACATCGACATCGCAAAAGGCGACAAACCTCGCTTGCGGATGGCTGCCAACTTCCCGTATGTCTGACCAGCCCTTGCCATCAGCACCGATCCCCGCAATCTGCAGTTTTGAGTTCAGATTGCGGCCCCTCACAAAAGCAGGAGCGGCAAAACTTGCCGACAGGGCAACGGTCGTTTGCAGAAAAGAACGGCGAGAACGGCGAGGCAATTGTACCATGATTGTCGAACCTGATAACTGAAGGAGGGGAATGCATCAAATCATACTTATTGATCATTCTATTGGTGCAAACTCCAACTGTGCAAGCGAATGGCAAAGGGAATGCCGATATCGGGCAAAAAGGAGGATCCTGGCATCAGGCCTGGCTTCGGGGAAAGAAAATAGGAAAAAAAGAGCATATCCCTGCGAATTTAGTTGACATTCACCTCCTTTTTGTCAACCATTGCGGTACACGCCTAGAATTCATGTCGAACACCGTTCAGGGATGGCGGTCACTTCCAGTAATGATCGATTGTCATCAACACAGTCCAGTTTTCCCCTCGTTTCAGCGAATAGTTTCGGTTTTGTCGCAGCGTTTTTTCTTCGGTAGCCTTTTTACGTTCGTTCGGTGAAGCGGTTCTGTTGAATACCGACTCTATTGGATACAACGGAGGGATTCCGGACGGGAATTTCAAACCTTTTGATTTCAATAATAAAGTTTTGATTCGATGTCGAATCAGTTTGTGACCCTCTGTTTCGTAGGAGGGGTTGGTTCCGGGAAAAGTACGCTGGCTCGATGGCTGGGGGAAAAATGTGATTTGCCTGTTGTCGATGGCGATCGTCTGGGGCACATCGCCTTGAAGCAACCGGAAGTCATATCACAACTTATTGAACATTTTGGATCGGGTATTCTTGATCCTGAAGGGGAGATCGACCGTTCGAAATTGGGATCACGTGTCTGGGGAGACGATCCACAATCTGTTCGGAACCGCAAGGTGCTTGAACGAATTGTGCATCCGGTCATCCGGCAGGCGATGCAGGAGGCAATCGAACAGGCCCGTCAAACCGGGAAGCGGGGGATTATCATCGATGCGGCTGTCATTCTTGAAGCTGGCTGGCACGGAGCCTGCGACCGGGTGATTTTTGTAGAGACTCCCGAGGAGAAAAGACTGGCCCATGTTGTCGAGTCCCGAAACTGGTCCGAAGAGGAGTTCAGAAAAAGGGAACGTAGCCAACTTGATCTGGATACAAAGCGGAAGCATGCCCATTTTGTGGTTGATAATTCGGGATCAATCGAACAAGCAGGGCAGCAGTTGATGCAGTGGTTGCGTCATCAATCGGTGGTCTCTTAGTGAGACCTGATGAAAACCTGATGAGAAAAGAATTGTCGATGTAGTTAAAGGTCTTGGCCGTTTGAATTCTATGTTCACGCTTTCCGGGTGTGACCGTTCGGCGCAGGCAAGTTGTAAACACTCCAAATTTTTGCCAACCTCGTTTGTCCAATCTGGAACATCTTCATGACAACAGAAACACATTCCAAAGGGCGCGGCTCTTCACGTTCTGGTGGCAATGGCGACGACCTCTACGGAAACGCCAAGCATAACAATGTCAATATCGCAGAACTCCAAAAACTGACGATGAAAGAACTGCTTGAACTCGCCCGAAAAGAAAACCTGACTGAAATCACCGGCCTGAAAAAGCAGGACCTCATCTTCAAAATCCTGAAAGAACGGACGAAGATGAACGGACTGATGTTCGGTGAAGGAACGTTGGAGATACTGCCGGACGGTTTCGGCTTTCTGCGAAGCCCCGATTACCACTACCTCCCGTGTCCGGATGACATTTATGTTTCCCCGAGCCAGATACGCCGATTCGGTTTGCGTGTCGGGGCTACCGTGGCAGGGCAAATCCGCCCTCCCAAGGAAAATGAGCGATATTTCGCTCTGCTCAGAGTGGAAGCCATCAACGGGCAGGACCCCAATCTGCTGGCCGAGAAGGTTTTCTTTGATGATCTGACACCACTGCATCCCGATCAGCGGTTGCGACTGGCGCTCGATCCGCTTGATATCAGTTCGAGAGTGGTCGATCTGGTCGCTCCCATCGGAATGGGACAGCGGGGTCTGATCGTTTCTCCTCCCCGAGCCGGGAAGACGATTCTGCTGCAAAATCTGGCGAAATCGGTCTTGTGCAACCATCCGGAAGCCTACGTGTTCATGTTGCTCATCGATGAACGCCCGGAAGAAGTGACCGACATGGAAAACCAGGTCAAGGGAGATCGTTGTGAAGTCATCAGCAGTACGTTCGATGAACCGCCCAGTCGCCACATTCAGGTTTCTGAAATGGTGATCGAGAAGGCGAAGCGGATGGTCGAATACGGGCACGATGTCATCATCTTTCTGGATTCAATCACAAGACTGGCCCGGGCCTGGAACTCGGAAGTTCCGCATTCGGGAAAAATACTCAGTGGGGGGGTCGATGCGAATGCGCTACAACATCCCAAACGCTTTTTTGGGGCAGCCAGGAATGTTGAAGAAGGCGGGAGTCTGACAATCATTGCCACCGCGCTTATCGATACCGGCAGCAAAATGGATGATGTCATCTTCGAGGAATTCAAAGGGACAGGAAATACCGAATTGCATCTGGATCGACGGATGGTTGAAAAGAGGGTCTGGCCCGCGATTGATGTCAATAAATCCGGAACCCGCCGGGAAGAATTGCTGATGGACGAAGAAGAACTTCGCCGCATCTGGATATTACGGCGTGTGCTCAGTGACATGAATCCGGTTGAGGCAATGGAACTGCTGACCAATCGAATGAAACGGACAAAAACGAACGAAGAATTCCTGATGAGCATGAATCTGAATTAGAGTTTTATCTCGTCAGGCAAAGTCTGAGCTCCCTTTCCAATTTTCGAACAGGATCCCATGACAACACATCTTGAAGGCAATCTGTTATCATCCCGGGGAAACTTCGCGATCGTCGTTTCCCGCTGGAACGAACTGGTCACCAATCGACTGCTCTCCGGAGCGATCGACACGTTTCGCAGACATGGCGTGGGAGATGATCGCATCAGCGTGGTTCGGGTTCCCGGTTCCTTCGAACTCCCTCTGGCTGCCCAGAAACTGGCGAAAAGCGGTCAGTTTATCGGCATCTGCTGCCTGGGAGCGGTCATTCAGGGAGAAACCCAGCACCACGATTACATCAACCACTCGGTTGCTCAGGGTATTGTCAATGCGTCCCAACAGACGGAAGTGCCGATCGCCTTTGGTGTTCTCACCTGTGAAAATCTCGATCAGGCACTGAACCGGGCCGGCGGAAAGGCAGGCAACAAGGGAGAGGAATGTGCCCTGGCAGCAATTGAAATGGCCAACCTGATGATTGCGATCGACGAACAGACATCGAACTGATTGATCCCGGCTCTGCTGGCCCGATCCCATTGCCGTTCTCAAATTCATACTTTGGAAATTCGCGACACACACGAAGAAAATACCGTAGCAATATGGCAAAACGCTCCAAGGCCCGTGAACTGGCCATGCAGATGCTTTTTCTGGTCGATATGAATCCCGATGTCGATGACGACACGGTTCTGGGCATGATCCAGGAACGGATTGACGACGAAGAACTGGAAAAGTTTTCCTGGTCACTATTTTCCGGGACAATCAGGCACCGCGACAAACTCGATCAGCAGATTCAGAAGGCCGCCAAAAACTGGTCTTTGAAACGGATGGCCCCAACCGACCGGAATCTGTTGCGCCTCGGAGCGTTTGAACTGTATCATCTGGATACGCCCAATTCTGTTGTGATCGATGAGGCAATCAAATTGGCGAAAAAGTTCGGAACGGAAAACTCCTCCGCTTTCATCAATGGTATCCTCGACAATCTCAACGGTGAAGTTGCGATTGAATCGACGCCACAACCACCATCTGCCGAAGAACTCACCTGATCTGCGACAACGGACGCTGCCCCAATGATATTTCTGGATATTTCAGATTGCAGAAACTTCCGGGACTTGTAACACGAGAAAGTAACATGTTTTTGCAGGGCCGGTTCGATCAGTTTTTGCAACAATGCGACATCCATGCACATATCCAGGAAGAAGAAAAAGTAAACCACGCAAGCACAGAGGGCCCCGGGAAAAGAATATCGGGTGACTGGTATCTGGAAAATAATCTCATGCAAAGACGCGAAGGAAAGAAAAAAGGTAAAGAGAGAGGTAAGCTGAATGTTCCAAAGTGGTTTTATTCGTTCTCGCTCAGATGGGAACCCGGTGCGGAAAACTCTCGGCGTCGTTACACAGTAAGAAGACAGTACCGGGGTGGTTATGTATCCCGGATCAGGACGACCACGGATCTGGCCTGTACCTTGTAGCTGGATTGTACCAGTAGAGCGCGGTCGGTGACGTCGCAGATATCGAGCGGTGAATCGAGCGAGGTATCGATAACCCGTTTCCAGTGGAGGTTGGTGCCTCGATAGATACCGAATTCGATTTCGTGATCGCTGCCGTTGATCATCACGTACAAATCGTGGCAGTTCATGGAAGTCCCGATAATACAAAAGGCGAGGGTTTGGGAATCGGGGCCCATTTCGCAGGGGCCGTGTGGGCCGTGCCATTTCACTTCGTTTCGCCAGAAATGCGATCGGCAAATCGACGGATGTTCTTTCCGGAACGCGATCATC
>JALWSL010000407.1 GCA_027080405.1 Planctomycetaceae bacterium | reverse complement strand
GGCGCACCCTTCAGCGAGGAGGGATGGGCTGCTTTCAGGACGCTGGTGAATCAGTAACTGATTGTTTGGGAACAGATACATCGGGCTGGAAGGCTTGATCTGGTTGAAAACTTTTTGCAGGACGATTCTCACATGAAAAATCGGTCATTCTTCACACTTAATCGGTTGCGCGTTCTGTTACTCATCGTTTCCGTATGTGCGGGGACTTTTTGTGGTGAAACTCAACTGCGGGCACAGGCGGTGATGCTACCGGCCCCCCGGTTGCTGACGACGTTCCCGATGGGAGCGCAGGTTGGCAAGAGCGTTGAAGTGACGGTCACTGGCGATTTCCTGGAAGAGGTGGAGTCGCTGCACTTTTCCAGTCCGAAAATCAAGGCTGTTTCTGTTGTTGATTCGTCCGGAAATACGGTTACAAACAGATTCACTGTCACCGTTGCAGCGGATTGCCCCGCCGGCATCTATGAAGCCTGGGTCATGACACGGCTCGGTGTTTCTTCGTGCCGTGCGTTCACTATCGGAACAAAACCGGAAGTCAACCAGAAAAAGCCGAACAACACCGTTGAAACAGCGATGCCGTTGGAAGTCAATACGGTTTGCAATTCCGTGTTGACGAATCGTGCGATCGATTTCTACTCATTCCACGCGGAAAAAGGGCAGCGGATTGTCGTTGATTGTGCCGCTCGTGGGATCGATTCAAAATTGCAGCCGGTGATAATTCTGGCCGATGCGACGGGGGCCGACTTGCAGGTTGAACGGCGAGGTGGTGTGATTGATTTTCACGTTCCGGAAACCGCAACCTATATCGTTAAGGTTCACGATCTGACTTACAAAGGGGGCACCCCCTATTTCTATCGATTGGCCATACAGCTTGTGGGCGAAAAAGAGGCTGTTCCCCGGTTTGCCTCTGTGAAAAATGTGAATATGTTTTCCTGGCCTCCCGTTGGCCTGCCTGCGACCGCTTCCCTGACGGAAGTCGAACCGAACGACGATTCCAAACATGTGCAGAAAATTTCCCTCCCGGCTGATATTTCCGGAAAATTCTATCCCGCCGCCGATGTTGATCTGTTTCAGTTTGAAGCGAAAAAGGGAGAAGTCTGGTGGGTTGAAGTCGCTTCGCAGCGTCTCGGTTTGAACACCGACCCCGCTGTCATTGTTCAACAAGTAGAGATGAAGGATGGCCAGGAAGTTTTGACAGATGTTGTTGAACTGAATGACATCAAGAGCCCGGTCAAGGTTTCGAGCAATGGCTATTCTTATGATGGGCCTGTCTACAATGCCGGTTCGACTGATGTCCTCGGGAAAATCGAGATCAAAAAGGATGGCACCTATCGTTTGCAACTGTTAGATTTATTTGGCGGAACGCGCAGCAACCCGGAGAATCGGTATCGGTTGGTCATTCGCAAGGCAGCACCAGATTTTGCCGTGGTTGGTTGGGCGTTGCATATGAATTTGCGAAATGGTGACCGCAACGCACTTTCCAAACCGCTGGCCTTGCGTGGCGGTACAACAATGCCAATTGAAGTGGTTGTGATCCGTCGAGACGGTTTTGATGGCGAAATTGAATTGAGCATGAAAAACCTGCCTGCGGGCGTGAGTGCAACTGGTGTGAAAATCCCCGCCAGGAAATCGAGAGGGATTTTATTGGTGACGGCCAACAGCGACGCCCCACGTGGTACGTCGAATGCCGAATTGTTCGGAACCGCTATAATCGATGGAAAACAGGTGACGCGAACCTGTTACCTGGCTTCCATGAAGTGGCCAGTTCCCAACGCCGCTGCGGAAATTCCTGCTCCCCGATTGGTGTCAGCAGTTCCGGTTTCTGTTTGCGGAAGTGAGCTGGCACCATTAACGATCGCGCCGGCAGAAGAAAAAATCTGGGAGGCTCGTGTGGGCGAAAAACTGACGATCCCGCTGACGATTACCTCTCGCTGCGAACATACGGGTAGCAATATTACGCTCAGTACGTTCTGTGCAGGGTTGGGAAATGTTCCCGCATTCAGTCTTCCCTTGAAAGAGAAAAGTGGAAAAGCAGTGCTTGACCTGAAAGCACTGAAGACGCCTGCCGGAGAATACAAAATCGCATTTTACGGAAAGGCAGTTGCCAAGTATCGTCATAATGTCAACGCAATCGCCAAAGCGGAAGAAGAATTGGAGAAAGCGAAACAGCAGGTAACCGCACTGGAAACGGAAATAGCCAGTCTGGCAGAACTTGCCAAAACGGTTACCGCGAAAGACGAAAAGAAAAAGGTCGAAGAAAACACGAAACAGGCAAAGGCGAGTCTTGAACAGGCTGTCGCAAAAGTGAAGGCAGCCGAGAAAAAATTGACAGCAGCGACAAATGCGGCCAAGCCGAAAGATATCGTGGATATCGTTGTTGCCAAGCCTTGCACGATTCGAGTTTTACCAGCGGAGAAAAAACCATGAGCCGTTCATTTCATGCGTCAGGTTTGAATTACTGTGCCGGTCCGGAATCTCGTCGAGGATTTATGCAACTGGGACTGGCAGGGTTTGCCAGTTTGAGTCTGCCGGGAATCTTTCGTCTGCGAGCCGCCAGCCGGCCCGCACAAAACCAGAAACGCAAGTCTGTCATCATGGTCTGGCAGCCGGGTGGTTGTTCACATCTCGATACCTACGATCCGAAGCCGGACATCCCCAGCGAATATCGTGGACCGTTCGATACCATCGAAACAAAGGTGCCGGGTCTGTACTTTTCGGAGTTGCTGCCTCTGCAGGCGCAAATTGCAGATAAGATGACGGTCTTGCGTTCGATGCGGCAAACCGCTGGCGGTCATCCGGCCGGAACGATGCAGCTTCTTTCCGGCGACCCGGCCACACGGGATAAACCAAAACCAAAATATCCGGACTGGATGTGCGTGGCCAACTATTTGCAGGCACAGTCGGGAACACGCCACAGCCCGCTGCCTGCTTATGTTTCTGTCAACGGGCCGGGCGGTTCTTACAACGGGCCGGCCTATCTGGGTGAAGCGTACGCACCGTTTACGGTGACAGGCGATCCCAACAAACCGAATTTCAGTGTTCCGAATATCGGCCTGAGCGATCTCAATGAAGTCCGCCACCTTCAAAGACGTTCCCAATTGAGGCACAACCTGGATCTACTGGAACGTTCTTTCGATAAAGCGAATGAACTGCAGGCGTTGGATGAATTCGAAACGCAGGCGATGACCTTGCTGACCAATCCAAAAACGAAAGATGCGTTCGATCTGACCAAAGAAGACGACAAAACGCGTGATCGCTACGGCCGTAATACCTGGGGGCAACAATTGTTGATGGCTCGCCGGTTGGTTGAAGCGGGTGTTGATATCGTTACCAGCAGTTTGAAGGGGCCGCTTTGTGGGCGTGTCGGCAACTGGGACGATCACGCGGTGAATCATCACGTATTTGACGCGTTGCGTTTTCGCTCCAAAGCGTATGACCAGGCGGTCTCCGCACTCATTTCCGATATTTACGAACGTGGACTCGATGAGCAGGTGCTGGTTGTGGTCACGGGTGAATTTGGGCGAACGCCGAAGATCAGTTATCAGCCGAGTACCGGCGCGGGCAACGCGAGCGCTCCGGCAGGAACCAAACAGCCTGGTCGAGACCACTGGCCCCGCGCCTTCTCCAACATTTGGGCAGGAGGCGGAATCGAAACCGGGAAGTTCATCGGTGCGACCAGTACGCTGGGTGAGGATTCTGTCGAAAGAGTTTGCACGCCGGGGGATTTCCTCTCAACGATCTATCATCACCTGGGGATTGATTCAGCTCACATCGCGATCAAGGATTTCAACGGACGTCCGACTCCGATTGTCGATCATGGCAAGCCGATACCGGAACTGATGGGCTGATCGGGCGAAGCCATTCTCACTCGGTGTATCACAACGCGTTTTGATCGTCGCATTTGCTGGTTGCGGTTGCGCTGCTGCGTGCTTTGCGTTTTCTGGCGTTCTTTTTGAATCGCTTGTGCTTGCACATCCAGAGGTAATTGAACAGACTGTGTGTTGTAGCAACATTCGTCAACACCTGACTGTTTAATGGACTTTCTGAGGCATGCGATTTCATTTCATCGAAAAAAACAGAACGACTCGTTCCTTCTTTCTTACCCGTTTCCTTCTTTTATTCGCCGGGTTTTTGGCGGCGAGCGGACCATTCTGCCTGGCCGCACCGGAGCAGGAAGATCCTGAAGAGTCCGATTTCCCGCCGGGGCTACTTGCTGTTTATCGAACGGCTCAAACAAAAATTGAACGCCTTGATCCGCAGGTTTCTTTTGATTGGGGAAGCGACTCGCCCGATGTTCGATTAGCCGCCGGGCCTTTTGAAGCGAATTGGACGGGGCTGTTTCTGGTCAAAGGAGATGGCAAGCACCGCTTCCATGCGTATCTGCAAGGCGAAGTAAAACTGCTACTCAATGGAAAGACTGTTCTTGAAGGATCATCCGGGAAGCCGAAGTGGATCAGTGGAAAAGACGTTGAACTCGAATTTGGCGAGCAGGAAATTGAAGTTCGATATAAAAAAACGGGAAACGGAGCGGTCATCAAATTGTTCTGGTCGAGTGATCGATTTGCGATCGAGCCGATCACGACGCACCTGTTATTCCGAGAAACCGGCCGCCCCGATCTGGCGTTACTGGAGCGTGGACGGCTTGAATTCAAGGCGAGACGTTGCGACCGCTGCCATCTTTCTGCGAACGTGGTAACGTCTCTTTCGGCCCCCTCTTTGGAAAAGGTCTCAACAGGTCTTTCGGGTGACTGGATTGTTCAGAAGCTGACCAGGCAGGCTGGTAAACATGATCGGATGCCCGAATTTCAACTGGACGATCAGCAGGCACGCGACATCGCCGCCTATTTGCAGTCGGCTTCAACAAAAAAAGTGGAGCTACCGAAACTGAATTCAAAAAAGCCACAAGAGGATCGCCAGCAGGGCGAATTGCTGGTTCGCTCTTTGGGTTGCCTGGCCTGTCATGTGGTGAATGATCTCGGAACTTCCGATCTGTTCGGCGGCGGCGAGTTGTCACAGGTCGGTTCCAAACGCTCTGCCGAATGGCTGCTTCAGTGGATACGAAAACCGGAAAGACTTAATGCACACCATCGCATGCCGACATTTTCCTTAAGTGGAAAAGAACAACGGCAAATCGCTGTTTATCTTTCAGAATTGAAAGATGCAAAAGTGGGAAAATCGTTCGGGCAGGATCAGCCAACCTCAAAACAGATCGCCAACGGGAAAGAGTTGATCACGAAATTGAACTGTGCAGCGTGTCATCAAATCCCGGGGGTTAAAGCGAACAGCGAAAATATCCCCTTGAAAGGTAATTCAGCCAGTCGCGGCTGTTTTCGGGTATCAAACAAAAATCGCACCTCCCAT
>JALWSL010000406.1:3509-5361 GCA_027080405.1 Planctomycetaceae bacterium | reverse complement strand
CGCAAGCGCAGCGGCCAAACAGGCCTGTTCCAACTGTTTCCTGCCCGTTTGACTGCGGTATCTCGGCGATTTGATGATTTTCAGCAAGCGTGATGCGGCTTCTTCAAAACGCCCCTCGTCCCATGCTTTTGCCGCCAGTCGTTTTTGTGCCGACAGTCCAGCAGGTGTGTAGAAATACCGCTGTGCCGTCTCCTTCCAGGTTTCTTTTCTGTCAGGATCAAACAGCCGTTTTGCCTTACCGGCAAACAGCTTGCAATAGACGTCCCAGACTTGCGGATGGTCTTCAAACAGTTGCTGGGCTCTTGTTTTGACGGAGATCAATTCGCCCGAATCTGTCCAGACAAAGGAATCTTTCTCCTGGTCAAGAATCTGCTGATAAAGAATCACCAATTCGAGAATCTTCTCATCATCTCCGCAGACGAGCAGCTGTTCATACCGGCAGAGCCAATCTCGTTGCCGGGAGTCGCGTAGCAGTGTCTGGTTAATCAGTCTCTGCCTGCGATAATCGAATCCGCGAACCGGTTCATCAGCTATTATATGCCCGGAAAGTGATAACAAGGCAGCAAGGCAAATAAACTGTTGTCCCAGTGCATGCAACAACAGCCGATATTGAGCATCATGCTCCATGATTTCGGCTCCTTCCTGTTATCTGGATTCGTAATCCAGAGGCATCCCGCCTGAACATGGGAAGAACGGTTGACTCGATCAGGAGCAGTATCTGTCAACTGCGGACCGATCAGTTCTCCCGAAAACGTGGCAATCTGGTATCAAGGAGCCAATTAAGCAAAGCCACGTTACAAGGACAGTTCACGGGTCTCAAAATTGGTAACCCGTAATAACTGGTCTGTTTTTGACCAGCACAACAAAGTTATGTTTCAATTATACTTCACTAAATCCGGAGTAAATCCAGCCATCAGAGAGCACTCAACAGTAGTCGCATCAAGAGGCATACGCATTCCAATCGTTGAGATGATCTCCCGAAAGTTCACTCTGCTCAAGAACAACGGGCTAAAATGATATGTATCTGAAACCGAGAAATAACAAAAGCCGGCATCACCCAACGAATCTTGCTCGAACGCGCAACTGATTAATCCGTTGGTAATCAGTGTACCACCTGGTAATATCGACCTTTTCAAAAGATATGCTCACACAAACTATCAAATATCCCTGGATGTACCTAGAGCAGTCTCCACAAAAGTGATCACCTGTCCATGTACTCGCTTTACCGCATAGCCCCTGGAGCCCGCAAAACAAACAGGCATCGCAAGCCACTCAAGCCCGCATTTATGCCATCACCCCCATATACGCTTTTTTCACCCCATACACGCTTTTTTCACAAGGTGAAGTACGCGTTTGCCTCTTCGCTTTCAATGAGCACTCACTCAAAGCAGAGTGATGCATGTCAGAGTCAATCGGAAACTTTAATGAAAGGGACTTCAACATTCCTTGCCGGTTGCGATCAGTCACAATATATTCATGTGCATCCCCCCTTTACGAATGCAAAGGTTCCGACAGAAGACGCGAGTTGAAGTAGAATCAATTGAATAGAAAAATATTGCCATGCCACCAATTGGCCCTGGTCCCGACGAGCGGACGAATTTCCGCCGAAAGGTGATATTGACAATCTCCCTGTTTCTGGCTGTTGCTGTCAGCGTGGCTATCTCCCTTTATCGCTGGCATAACGGTGTGGATGCCCAGAATTATGCAGTGCGGGTGATGTTTTCAGTGACAGAAGATTATGTCAAATTACATCATGGAGACTGGCCGCGAAGTTGGGAGGATCTCGAATCGGTCCCAATCGAAGGCAAGTGGTACGAAGATTCGCTCGATTACAATCCGGTAAAAAAATAAG
>JALWSL010000406.1:0-3499 GCA_027080405.1 Planctomycetaceae bacterium | reverse complement strand
GTTATCACAGCGATAAGAAGGAGAGCGTCTCTTCAAACTCGAACCGGGGAATTGCCCGGGCATTGTTCCTGGCTGATGCCTGCGTGCCCCTTTTACTGATAACTTTCAATTAAATATCAAGTTGACAAAAGCCAAACCAATAGCTCACACCAATCAATCTGCCACTTTTGCAGTCAAGAGATGAAAAGAGGTTTGCAATGGGAAGCCCATTCGCCCAACAGGAAACTGACATTTACGAAGACCCACTCGAACTGATTGAAGAAATCGAGACGCTGAAATCAGAACGGGGAGCAAAAATTCTGGCTCACTTTTATGTGGATGGGGAGATTCAGGACATTGCAGACTACACAGGAGACAGTTTGAAACTGGCTCGCGATGCAGCTTCGATCGAGGATGCAACCATCGTTTTTTGTGGTGTCCACTTCATGGGGGAATCCGCCAAAATTCTCAGTCCGAACAAAACGGTTCTTGTGCCGGACCTTCACGCAGGCTGCTCCCTGGCGGAAAGCTGTCAGGCTCCCGAATTGAAGGCTCGACAGGATGAACTCCGTGAACAGGGCAGAGATATTGTTACCGTCGCTTACATCAACACATCCGCAGCGGTGAAGAGCCTGTGCGACTGGATCGTGACCAGTGGCAATGCCCAGGAAATAATTGATCGGATTCCGGCTGATCGGGAAATCCTGTTCGTTCCTGATCAGCATCTTGGGCGCTATCTGATGGAAGTAACCGGCCGTAAAATGATTTTGTGGCCAGGGGCCTGTATGGTTCATGAGATCTTCAGCCTCCAGGATTTACTGCGTGCCAAAAAAAACAACCCGGATTCGATCGTGATTGCCCATCCTGAATGTCCCCAGAACATTCTCGAGGTGTCGGATTTCATCGGTGGAACCGAAAAAATGCGACAATACGTGAAATCGGTCACGGAACCAACAACGTTTCTTGTCGCAACGGAGTCCGCCATGATCTACCCCTTACAAAAAATCGCCCCTCAACACACCTTCATTCCCGTCCCGGGAGTGATGGAATCAACCGGCGAAACGTGTGCATGCAACCGGTGCCCGCACATGGCTCTCAATACGTTGCAAAAAGTGCGCAACTGCCTGCGAACCGGGAGCCCCCGAATAGAATGGGAACCCTATTTCGATCAGGCAAAAGAGGTTCTGGAACGTAGCCTCCTGAATTAATTCTTATAAAAGAGGGGGCTCCTTCCTTCATGCCCTTCCCTGTCATGCTGACTCTCACAGTGGGCCGCCTGCTGTTCTTGTGGCCACTACAGGGAAGGGAAACGAGAGATTCGCAAGAGGAAAGTGATAATAACAGGCTCATTTTCCAATTGGCCCCCTCTCAAGACTTGACCGCTTTCACTCAGGTCCCGAAACTCTACAGTTCGCCCTAGTCGGGTGATTGGCCTGTTTTCTTGCACGGGCAGTGGGAGGGCTTCTGCACGTTGTTGTTTTTTTGAGTGGTCTTCGGATTCAAGACTGACTACTGGTGAAATTGGAGTTCTATACGTGATCAAATCAGGAAGTGCGTTCATCGTTCGGTGGTGGATTCCGCTTCTCCTTTTGTGGATTGTCGGACCGCTGGGGATTTCCCAGGTGGCTCCCCAATTCAATGATGTCGTTTCCCCCGGCGAGTTCGATTTCCTGCCACCTGATGCCGAATCACTCAAGGCGGAGCAAGTGTTCCGTCAAGCTTTTGACAAAGACCTTCTACGCTCTTTGGTGGTCATCAATGTTCGCAGGACCTCACGGTCCAAAGGTCTGACCACTCCCGAAGAATTCGAGAAAAAAGGGATCAAGCGTAAAAGCGACCTGGAGTTCATCGAGGACGAGTTACGGCCCAAACTGGAAAACATCCTCGTTGAACATAATTTGCTGGAGAGAAAAAAACACCCCTCTGAACAGGATGCCCAGAAAACAGAAGAAGATTATCGCGATGAAGCGGCCAAAGCGGTCATTACCTACACCGATACACTACTGGGGCCTCTCCTGCAAAGCGAAGACGGGAAGGCTTCGCTGATTCTGGTCGAATTGCCGAACGATTTTCTGGATGCCCGCAACGGGGCGATTATCTCAGCCATCGAAAAATTGATTTTCGAAAATCCGGAATTCAGGAGGGTCATTCCGCCCGGTCTGGAATTGACAATGAGCGGCACGGCAACTGTCGGTCGTGATATGAACGTCGCCGCAGAAAAGAGTGCGGACGCGACGGAATCCGTCACGGTCTTTCTCATCGTGACGATGCTCGTTCTCATCTATCGCGCCCCCATCATGGCTCTGATCCCGTTAACGACGGTCATTCTTGTGCTGAAGATGGTCATCTCGATCCTCAGCCTGCTCGCCGAGCATCAGGTGATGGGCGTGTTTCAATCGATGGATATCTATGTCACTGTCGTCACCTATGGCGCCGGTGTTGATTACTGCCTGTTTCTGATTGCACGTTACCGGGAAGAACTGGAAGCAGGATTGCACTACGATGAAGCACTCACCAACGCCGTTGCGAAAACGGTTGCCCCACTGACAGCCAGTGCGGGAACTTCAATTGTCGGAATCGGCATGATGATTTTCACCGATTACAAAAAGTTCCAACAGGCCGGAACGGGGATCGCCTTCGGAATCTTCATCGCCCTGATCGCCACACTGACATTGACACCGACTTTACTGAGACTAATGGGGAAATGGGCTTTCTGGCCCAAAATTGCACAGGAAAACCCCGGAGAAAACCCGGGATGGGTATCCCGTTCGAGCCTGATCAGTCGGCTTCTGGAAAGCAATCCCCTGGAAAAACTCTGGAAAAAATTGGCCCTGGTCATCTCCGGCATCCCCGGCAAACTGCTCTTCGGTTTTATCGGCGCGATGATGCCTTTTGCCCTGATCGCCATTTATTGCTTCAACTTTTTAAGCTACGGCTTGCTGTCCGAATTGCCTGACGACGCCCGGAGTGTCGTCGGAACGCGCGCTGTTCAAAAACATTTCCCGGCTGGCACACTCGGCCCTTCAACCATCCTGCTGGTCAACAAAGAGCAGAATTTTCTGAGCGAAAAGCAGGTCCAGTTGATCAAGAAGTTGTGTGATTCACTCTTTTCCCGCCGGAAAGAATTGGGGATCGAGGACATTTTCAGTTCTGCCTATCCGTTGGGAATGACCCCCAAAAGCATCAAGAAGCAGCGTGCTCTGGAAGAGTCGATGAAGGGTCCCGGCCTCATTAACAAGGCGAAACGTACAACCATGCGACGGCGGGTCATGGATCAATATGTCGGGAAAAAACAACCGTTAGCCGAGCACGTCACCCGGCTCGATTTCATTTTCAGTCAGGATCCTTTTACGCAAGGGAGTATCACACAGCTCAACCAGTTGATGAAGGAACTCGATCGGGAGTTGCCCCAATTGATGACAGGGAAATCTGAAACGTATGCCTTGGGGCCAACCGCCAGCATTCGTGACATGAAAAAGACAACCGATTCCGATCAGATCAAGGTTGCGGTTCTGGTTTT
>JALWSL010000405.1 GCA_027080405.1 Planctomycetaceae bacterium | reverse complement strand
GAGCGGTTCTTCTTCGCTTTTCATCCAACTTCCGAGAAACTATAATGCACCTACCAGGAGTTTGTTGGCTCTGTACAGCCTGGATTGCGAATTCATGATCTGGAAACTTGATGGGACAGGATCATCAAACAAGGTGGAGCCAGGAAACAGGCCGAGTGGCGGAATGGCAGACGCGAGGGACTTAAAATCCCTTGGCCCGGATGGGCCGTGTGGGTTCGAGTCCCACCTCGGCTATTGGAATAACCCTGTTATAGCTGGATTTGCGAGCTTCTCCTTGCACTGAACACCCCATTCTCCCTTGCCTTCTTTTCTTGCAGACTCGTGAACGGACAAAAATGCAGAAATGTGACGATTCTGGAGAATATCCCCAATGCGTTTGACCCATGTGTGTCGGAGGCGTCGGGTACTGTTGTGTTCGGATCATCGGCTTCTCGCCGCCCTTACACGGGTAATCAAATTCGGTACAGGCTCGTTGGCTGGCTTCCGCGAGATCCGTCTCCCGAGTCGACAGACCAGCACGCAATGAGTCGGCGGCCGAAGCCTCTATGGCTCGGAAAAAACCATAAAGTCGAGACAGCCGGTGGTCTTTTTTCTTGACTCAAATACGCAAGTCACCACGAAAACACCGAGTGACCGGGCAGATGCTGATCGACGACTGTGACAGGCGGATCGTCTTGCTCGCAGCATGCGGGCGTTTCTACTGGCCACCAGTTTGCCGGTTTATCCGCTATTCCGGGTTGAATGCGATCGTTTCCCGGCCTCAGTTGAAGGCGTTGCCCGGCAATGCAAATTTTACAATTCGCCAAGCCGTTGCTTCTGTTGGCAATGCTCGTCTCGACAAAAACCCGGAAGTCAGCTATATGCACACCCGGATTTCAATTTCTGTGCACGATGGCGTTTACCTCCCGCGATGATTGATGTCGCTCCCGGAAACCTGGACATTTATGAAACCTTTATCTGCCTTATTGATTCTTGGGTGTGTGCTTCTGGCTGGTTGTCAGAGTGCGACTTCGCTCCCTTCCAGATTGACATCCAGTCTGTTTGGTCCTTCCGAGTCCAATCACACTCTCAGTTCCCGCTCTTCCGGGGCCCGCTCACCTTCTGTGATGCAGCTCTCTGATGACGAGTTTCGGCGAGGCGAACAAGCACTCAAAAGGGGGGACCTGAAACAGGCCAGGCGGTCCTTTCTGGCTGTCGTCAAGCAGCAACCTGACAATGCGGCTGCCCATCATCGTCTTGGCTACATAGCGGACAAAATGGGTGATTTCACCACGTCGCGGATTCACTATTTGACCGCAATGAAATTGGAGCCGGAAAATCCGGATATTGCCTGTGATTTGGGTTACTCATACCTGCTGCAGGGCAAGTTGACAGAGTCTCAGCGGTATCTTGAAAAGGCACTGACAATCAATCCGTCCCATAAATCGAGTCTGTTGATTATGGCTTCCCTTTTGGGAAAACGCGGCGACTATGACGGAGCGCTCGCTATCTTCCGGCAGGCTGGAAGTGAAGAAGAGGCCCAGAGGAATATCGCCAGACTGTTTCCTCACGGGCGGCCTTCGGGGGGCATGTTGGCATCGGGAAATGAGCGGCCTGCTTCGACAGCCAGCGACATACAGGAAAAGATTGCAGAGTTGGCTGCGGCGAATGCCAGGGAGCTAAAGGAAAGAAAAAGGCTGAAACAGCTTGGTCCCCGCGAGGTGCCCGCAGAGCAGATTAACGATATTTTCGCTCAAATAGATCGTGAATTTGATAGCAAAAAAAACGCGATTCCCCCTGCGATGCCGGGTAATAAAGCAACAATCCCTCCCTCCTCCCTCCCTGAATCTCGCCATTCGGAGGACGAGTTGGTCGCACAAACTCCTCTGCGATCTTCTCAGCCAAAAGGTGTGCCCGTAGCGCCTGCTTCCAGCAGTTATTCAACGGTACCGGGGGACATTCCAGTTCAAACCGTACCGGGTGAGTTGGAAGATTACGCAATTCTGCAACCGCAGGCGAATTCAGAGATGAAACCCGCGACACAACCGATGCCTGAGCCCTCAAACGTAATAGATTCGGTTGCTCCAGTTGCTCCAGTTACACAGCAGAACGTCGCCATCTCCGCCCCTGGAACACGTCCTCCCGGCTTCCCCGTCGAATATCAGAATCACCAGGCGGCTGGACAATACGCACCTCGCTCTCGAACACCAGCCGAACCGCCTCATCACCCAGCTGCCCCGCAGCAACAGCAGGCGACGGGGGCCGATTATCAACAGGCTGTCGCGTTGGCCATGCAAATGGGAATGAACGCAGGGCCTGGCCAGATGTTTCCGATCGCCTCTGCGAGCGGTCCTTCCCGTCTGCCATCCTATCCTTCCGGAGTCGATTATTCTGCCGGTCAGCCAGTAGCGCAGCCTGCATTGCCAACTCAACAACTGCCACCGCAATCGATGCGGCCTGATCAGTCAATAGCCGTTCCCCAGAATTCGGCTGGAGAAACTGGGCCAGGCTATGTCCCCAAGCACCCACATCCATTTCAGCATCTTCCGATTCAGCCCCCCACAACAAGGCCATCGCAAAAGCAAACGATAACCCCATACTCACCGCCGGTTGCTCAGCAGAAAATCGGAAATCCTCCATCGATCACAACGTCAACAACCCCGAATGGTGTCACTGCCCAACCAGACACACGCCTTCCAACACAGAAAGAAGCCGAGATACAAAACTGGCCGTATGCCCCGAATTCCAATCTTCAGCAGGTGGCTCACGAACAGACTCGGCCGGGACAGGTTCAACAAGCAAAATCGGAAACGCCGTGGTTCAGACAATCAGGTAGCCAACCCCAGGCAAATCCTCAATCGGGCAGGCAATCTCCTTCAATAAGTCCTCAGCGTGGTATCGAAAACCAGCGAGGAAATCAGAGCCAATTGCCCATCATGCAACCGGCTTCAGGCAACAGGAACATGCCTGCCCAATGGCCCTATTCTCCACAGGCGGGTAATCCGCCTGCGCAAAATGGTGGCCCGGTCATTCGTCACAAAACAGAGTACCCTGGCAGAACAGGGTACCCCACTCCATCTCGAGGGAGTACACAGGGCAGCAGTCCGGCCTTGCCGCAGGTCGTTCCTGCAGCAAGATAGTCGGATTACTCCTGTCGCATTGGTGCCAATAGTTTCCGGGCCACTTGAATCGCATCGCCCCGATTATTTTGAAGCTCTTCTTCTGCATGAAATCCAAGCCCGACGGCAAGCTGCTCCGCCCGCTCCGTCGTGCAGAATCTGCGTACCTGTTTCCCCAAAACCTGAAAATCTTCTGACTGCATTGCTTGATCGGAATTTGTATATCGACTCAACAAATGATGAGGCGAATTCCGTACAACGATCTCCCGGAATCGATCAGCCAGTTCGGGAAAACCGCTTTCGTATGATGTGATCATGGCGAGAATCAGGAAACGATCGCGGCCCGGCATCTGTTTTTTGCGATGCGATTCGACTGCCAGAAAAAGATAGTTCAGCATAATTCGCTCATCACTCGAACCCGACATTTGAACTCCTTGTTGGACGACAGTTCGGCACGAGCTTCTGCAACTCCCTACTCTTTTTTCGTGTTCTGGACAAACATGATGCGCAGTTCGTGCAAACTGGTTTCCATCAGCTTCGCTTCATTTTCGTCGAGATTCCCTCTTGTTTTTTCCTCGAGAACGGCCAACATCTCGATATAATGACGGGCCAGTTCCTGCTGGAACTCCATTTCACCTGTAATAGGATTCGGGATCAATCCGAGCGCCCCCATCGCCTGCGTGGTAAACATGCTGATCATCAGGGGAAAACTCGCTTCCGGAATTTGCGAGGGATCGATTTTCTGGGACTCGGCTGCTTTCGCCTTGCGTTCTTCCTCACTCAAGGGCTTCGAAGACGAGGCTTCAGGATTCTGTTCACCGGGCGCATTCTGCTCGGCCGTATCTTCCGGAGCGGGAGTTGTCGGTTCTTCTGACGACATGAAATTATCCTCTGTAAAAAAAATCCAATTTCAGTTTCAACTCTTTGTATGTCACATTTATACCAGATCTCTCCCGGTATTCTATTCTACATCAAAAAATGCATTACAGATTCAGCCAGAAAGTGGGAAACCGTGACGGAAACAGAACACAAGGGAACACCGGAACGATTCAGTTTACACCACGTGTGAGATTCCGAAACATTTCAGCTTACCATCTTCGGCTTACCATCTGATGACATCCTGATGACATCTGTTGAAAAAAACATAGCAATCCACTTGTGCGTGTGTGGTAGTTTTTTACTTGATGTTTCGTGAAAAGACGGGTATCCAGCAGCGAACCCGCTCTCTGTAATTCGCGTAAGGTTGCCCGAAGCGTTCAAGCAGATCCCTTTCTTCAATCGGCCGTACAACAACATGCCACACGACAGCCCCCAACAGCGAGTACGCCACCAAAGGAACGGCTCCCAGGATCAAACTGATTGAAAGCATTTGCCCGATCCCTGCTACCGCCATGGGGTTACGCACATATCGGTAAGGCCCGGATGTCACCAATTGCCGGGTTTGATCCATCGGTAAAGGTGTCCCCTGCCCTTGCGTGACAAAAAGAAACGCACTCCATAACCCGATGAAGGCGAAAAAGAGAAACAATGCCAGACCGACAAACAGTCTCGTTTCGTTCACTGGAGTGGCACGAACGCCAAAGGCCACAAGAATGAGATAGGGGATCATCGCGAGGGTGATAAGCCAGCAGCAGGTAATTTGTATCAATGTTTTCAGAGCATTGATGTAAATATTTGATGTCGAGGAGATCTTGAACAATTGCTGATGAAAACAAAGAAATCCGTTGAACAGCGTTCCAAGCAGCATCAATAAAGTGGAAAGATATCCACCGGATGTCAGGAAGGAAGCATTGAGGCAGTACAGGGTTGCATAGGCAAACCCACCGAAAATAATCAGTTCCAGCGAGCGAATTGTTTTATAGGCACGAATCAGAGACAAGACGGCAACAACAACAAGATCCGGCAGAAAAAAGGCGTAAAACATGGTCGGATTGGAATTGGGAAACAGGAAAGCGTGAAGAAACCTCTCGCTGGAAACCAGGCCGAGCCACCACGATAAAACCAAAGCAGCCTGAAAAAGATACCCTGTTTCGATCATGATAGCGCTCCGCATGCAATCAACCCGGCGATGGGCAAGAACACAGGAAAAGCAACCGCCCTGCAAAATGTGCCCCGGGTAGCCGTGCGGCTATTTTAACAGCAACGAAAAAAAAGGGAATGAGAGATTGTTTGCCCCCGAAAATCTGGCCTTTTTTCCAGGCCGCTTCAGATGCAGTCCATCATGCAGGACTGACTACCGTCAAAACCGATGATGTTGGAGTCAATTATTTCAG
>JALWSL010000404.1 GCA_027080405.1 Planctomycetaceae bacterium | reverse complement strand
AAACGTGTCTTTGCCGACCCAACAAGCGGCAGCAACCTTGGCAATACACCACCTCCCTGCTCACTTCAAAGCCGGGATTACACACCAGGACTGGAATGACCTCCAATACCTATTTTACCCATTCGGCGACCAGAATCAGCACCTATATCGTCATCGCCGCCTTCAACGAGGCACAAAAGATCGGGGTCGTCGTCCGGGGATTGCGGAGAGAATATCCCCACGTGGTTGTGGTCGACGACGGCTCGAGCGACCAAACAGGCGCGCTGGCAAAAGAGGCCGGTGCAGTCGTGCTTCGACACGTTTTCAACCGCGGGCAGGGCGCAGCTCTCAGAACCGGTCTCGACTACGCTTTGTCCAAGGGCGCGGAATATGTCGTCACCTTCGATGGAGACGGGCAACACCGGGCAGAGGACATACCCCGACTGCTGGAACCCTTGGTGAAAGGGGAATGCGATGTCACGCTCGGCTCCCGGTTTCTTGGCGACAGCAACACCGTACCATGGGTGAGGAGACACCTCCTGCGAGCCGCTGTCGTGGTGACCAGACTTACCAGCGGCATCAGGCTCAGCGACTGCCACAACGGACTGCGGGCCTTCAGCAGACGCGCCATACCCCAGATAGAGATCACCATGGACGGCATGGCCCATGCCAGTGAGATTCTCGACAAGATCGCCCGATCCAACCTGAAATTCTGCGAGGTCCCGGTGACTATCGATTACACCGCCTACTCCCGACGCAAGGGCCAGCGAACCCTTAGCGCCTTTCCGGTAGCCGCCGATTATCTGTTCAACAAGTTTCTCAAATGAACGTCTTCCAGGCTACTGGCCTCATTGTTCTGGGAATTCTGTTCGCCTGGACTTCATGGGGCATTCTTACCGACAGGCCACGCATGACCAGCGGCCTCTTCTGGCTGTCGATCTGGTCCACTGCGGGCTATGCCCTACTGCACCCGGAAACCTTGACCCATGCCGCGCATCTGCTCGGTATCGACCGGGGTGCGGATCTCGTCTCCTATCTGACCACCCTGGCATTGCTCCTTGGTTTTTTTCTGGTCTACCGAGGCTATCGCTCCATCCAGTCCCAGTTGACCGTTATCGTGAGGGAAATCGCTCTACTCAAAAACGAACTGCAAGAACACGCCCCCCCCACTAATCGTAGCAGTCCGCCGGTCCAGAACTGCCATGATGCTCCCCCCGGAAGTCGTACGGAGTAATGGGGGCAGACCCTGCAAAACAATGGCAGTCGTATCTCTGGCCACCATAGCCTACCCTGCCCCCGTACTTCCTGAAGATGAACGAAAAGGCACCTAGGCACAGGGTTCAATACCGCAGTGACATCCAGGTACTTCGTGCCATCGCCGTCATCAGCGTTGTTCTCTATCACACCGGATCGCCACTCTTTTCTGGTGGTTTTGTCGGCGTAGATATATTTTTCGTCATTTCCGGCTACCTGATCAGTGGTCTTCTGCTCTGTGAACTAGAACACCTGTCATCCATTGACTTCCCCGCTTTCTATGCCAGAAGAATGCGCAGGTTGTTGCCTGCCTTTCTGATCGTCTTCCTCTTCTGTATTGCCGTAATCGCTTTCGACTACGCACCAATATTCCAAAAGCAGTACCTGAATTCAGGGCTTTATGCACTTCTGTACAGCAGTAACATCCTATTCGCCCTCAACGAACAAGACTACCTCGGCCATGACATTGGCGTCGATCCCTTCCTGCACACCTGGTCACTCTCGGTCGAGGAACAGTTCTATCTTGTCTGGCCGGTATTCCTTCTTCTGCTCTTCAAAATAAGCATTTTGGCAGGGAACCGATTCGTCATTCTCCTTGGTATCGTATTTGCCGGCACAGCCTCCTTTCTGGCATCAATTCTTCTGCTGGAGGAATACCAACCCTGGGTATTCTTTGGATCACCGTTCAGAATATGGGAGTTCGCACTTGGGGCACTTGCTTTTCAGCTCTATTCCAGCACGATTCGCTGGAATTCATCCTTCTCCAACGCATGTATCCTAGTCGGCCTGCTTCTGGTGCTGCTCCCCGTATTCTTGTACAGCCGAGAAACACCCTTTCCTGGCAGTTACGCCCTGATCCCGACCATCGGTACATTCCTGCTGCTGTCCGCAGGCAAAAGCGCCAACTCTCTAATCTCCCGCCATCTGCTCGAAAACCGCATATTAGTGAAACTCGGGGACCTCTCCTACTCTTGGTATCTCTGGCACTGGCCAATACAAATTTTCCTATTGAGGCAAGGATCTGCAGCCGGTTTTGTAGCCACCTCGGCAGCCCCACTACTATCACTTGCGCTCGCTTACCTCACTTACCTGACAGTCGAACAAAAAACACGTTTTCTGCCATTTCTTTACAATGCACATCGTAATACATTCGCCATCGGCCTATTGTCTGTTGCTTTCGGTGTTATTCTTACAAAGTCTGTTCTGTTCAACCTGACTGTAGAGCAAAGCGATCTGGACAAAACAGTGCAACTGGCCACCAGCAACCTCCCCATAGTTTATTCGGACAAATGCCATCTCAATTACACAGAATACGAATTCGGGGAGTGCTCCTACGGCAAACAACAGAGTTCACAGACCATCTTTCTCATAGGTGATTCCCACGCCGCACACTGGTTTCCGGCTTTCGAAAAACTTTCCCTCGAAACAGGATACCGCCTCGTTTCTCTAACCAAGTCCGCCTGCCCGACATTTATCACACGACTTCAACGCAGTGGTACTCATACGCGTTACCGTGCTTGCGAAAAATGGCGGGAGAAGGTCATTGCAAGAACCGCCCTCGAACAACCCGACATCATTGTCATTTCCAATTCCGCATACTACCCTGAAATACAGGACAACACGTCGGCCTGGCAAGCCGGCCTGAAAAATTTCATCGCCAGAATTTCCAGTGCAACAACCCGACTCTTCATCCTGCAGGATATTCCACGACCGAATACCGCTATTCCACAACGTCTATCAGATGCATCCTGGCGTGGCGAAACCGGGAAAAGCGCCTGCGCCTTTCGTAAAAACCATGAACGCGAAGACATCCTTCTCAACCTCTACCTTTCCGTCCAGAGTAGCTTTCCAAATCTTGAAGTTATAAGGACCGACAATTTTTTCTGCATCCGTGATGTTTGTGAAGCAGTAGACAATAACGGTGTGATAGTTTATAGAGATGGCCACCACATGACGACCGAAAAAAGCCTTTCACTATCACCTCTTTTGAAAACACGTATCTTGAACCCGCTTTATTCACGCGGGTGGCTGCAACAGCATCAAACCGTCCATTACAATTAGCAAATACATGTCCCCGTGAGTAACACGAAAACAGATAGAGCCTGGAACCCCCTCTTCCTCGGACTGCTGGCAGTACTGAGCGTCGGCTTTATCTGCATTGAATTTCTTTATATTCACACACTGCCATTGGTTCAGGATGAATTCCAACAGGCTCACAACTCTGCAATGCTGTTGGAGCAAACACCCTATCTGGACTTCATTCCCTACAAAACGGTACTGGGATACTATGCCCAGGCTGCCATTCTTTTGTTGAAGAGCAGCCCTACCTGGGATGCCTTACTCAATATCAAACTGACGATGGCCTACTTGAATGCCGCCCTCCTGTTCTTCGGTGGTATATTGCTATATCGCCTGTATTCCCCATTCGCGGTACTTGCCGGCCTCCTGTTTCTTCTTCTCAACAGTACATTCCTCGAGCGCAGTGCCGAGATCAGGGTGGACATGCTAACCGCGTGGGCGGGTTGGTTTTCCTTTATTTTTCTATTGAGAAGGCAATTCCTGGTATCTGCATTGCTCGCCGGGGTCAGTTTCCTGATATCGCAGAAAGGTATCTACTACTGCCTTGCCGGCATGGCCAGCTTTTCCGTATATCAATTTGCCTTCCATAACGCTAGAAAAGCTTTAGCCCAGTGTTTCAAGTATGGCTTGCTAATCACGCTTCCCATTGCAGTCTATTTCATTTTCTGGGACATTGTCAGCTCATTCGATACTGTATTCGATAGCATATTCATCCGGGGCACCTCCATTGCCGCCGACACATCGTATGACCTGACGCATTTCTGGTGGCAAACCATCCGCAGGAATTATATTTTTTATTTTCTTTCATCCGCGGGACTGTCACTTCTAGGCGCCTCCATCCTGCTGGAAAAAGCTGATAAAAAAGAAATACTCCTATTCGTTTATCTTCTTGTTCTTACCATTCTCTGCATTTTGCACAACCAACCATGGCCCTATTTCTTTGTCATCTTGATCCCTTTTCTTTCTGTCTCCATCACGCAACTTTTTGAAACGATTACAGGATACAGAAAGCAGATTGCAGTCATCCTCTTTGTTTTCTCGTTATTGTCGTCTGCCCCCATGGCACACCTGAGAGTCTCGAAAAACCTTTCCAGGCACAATACGATCCAGAAAAACACTATAGAGGTGGCTGAGCAGATACTGTCCGATGATGATTATTATTTTATGGGACTGAACCTCCTGCTGACACGAAATCAGATTCCAGCAAAAGAACTGAGATGGCTTGACAAACGCAGAATCTCCTATCTCAGCACCATTGCACCGGAAACCATTGTTGGCTGGATCAGGAACAGTCGTGCAAAGATTATTATCGACAACTACCGTCTGCACAAACTACCCCCCAGGATAGTTGAGTATTTATCGGACAATTATCTTCCATACTGTTCCAATATATTCATCTATGCCCCAATACTTACAAGCGATAATAATTCAAACCCGCCTGAATTACTGTTCGGCGGCATCTACCAAGTCGTCACTAAAAGCGATAACTCATCCATAAACAATCAGGATATCAACGTCGGGGATCGCCTCGAGTTGACCGCGGGCAAACTGCACGTCACCGGACATGTCAGATTGCGCATGGAGGTAGCCCATGCGATACCTTCCACGGGAGGAAAATGCCAGTCGGGACCGTTTTTCCCTTCTGTTTATACTTACTGACAGACCGCTTCTTTTGCCTGCCTTTTTCGTGCTGGTTTTGGATGTTGTGCCAGGTGGTTGCGCAGGGCGTCGCACTTGGAGCGCCCACATTGTCGGGGCAATCTTGTGCGTCAGCCCAGAAGGGTTGAGGAACTGGAGCGTGCCGTACAAAGTTTGTGCAGTTGCACTAATCGCGCGATGTTCAGCACGCTATATCCACGCGGGCGACCGGCACCTTGAGGGAATTTTGATAATTATGACTTACCCAATATGCAACCAACGCCTCCCAGGAGTGAAGGGCGTGGAACAATCAATCTGACAGTGAAACATACCCTTTCGATGATTATGAGATTTTCAATATATTATCCCGCCTTATTCATGGTGGATCGCGGACCCTGGCGCCGGGCTGGTGCGGCTAGGCGCCG
>JALWSL010000403.1 GCA_027080405.1 Planctomycetaceae bacterium | reverse complement strand
GGATAAAACGAATCCTGCTGTCTGTCTCATCTGTTTCTGTTCCTTTCCGGTTTCCTAATGGGATCGTGCCAGATTCCTGATTGATGCCCGTTCGATGATCCTGACAGGAACCTGATGAATTTTTCTGTCCGTTCTTTTACCGGTCATCATCTCCTCGGTAATCAATTTTGCCGCCAATTGACCGAGTTCTTTCACGTTCTGCTTGACCGTTGTCATCGGACAGACCAGAAACTCGGAATAGGGATGATCATCGAATGTGAGGATCGATATCTCATCCGGAACTTTTTTTCCGAGTTCCGTTATGGCCCTCAATGCCCCCAGACCAATCTGATTGCTCAACGCAAACAGGGCGGTCAATTCAGGCTGCGATTCGATCAGCCGCCTCGTTGCCCGATACCCAGACGATTCCGAAAATTGATCCCCCTGCACCATCCCGGCAGACAGGGAAAGCCCCGCCTCTTCCAACGCTTCCCGAATGCCCGCCAGGCGCTGATCATTGGGGAATGTTCCCGGAAGGCCCTGAAGAACACCAATGTGACGATGACCATTGGCAACAAGCAGATCCGTTGCCTGTTTCGCGGCCTCTCGATGGGCGGAAGTCACTGTCACCAACGGACTCGAAGGGAATCCGCGATCAACAAGAACCACTGGCATCTTTTCATCGTGCAACTTTTCAAGGTGCTCCTTCTTCAAACCGACCGGACTGATAACCAACCCTTCGATTTCCCTGGCTCGCAATTGGAGAATCAGTTTCTGTTCAATCTCCGTTGATTCCCGACTGTCCGCCAACAGAACCGAATAACCATTATCTTCTGCGTGAGTCGTCACTTCCCGGGCAATGGATGCAAAAAAAGGATTGGAAACATCAGGTAAGACAACTCCCAACAATCTCGTCTGTTGGGAACGAAACGACTGCGCCACCTGACTGGGCCGAAAACTGAGCCTGTCCGCGGCTGCCAAAACAAGCCGCTCCGTTTCCGTACTGATTCGATACCTGGATGCCTGGCCCGATAAAGCACGCGAAGCGGTTGAAAGGCTTACCCCCGCCGCCTCAGCCACATCTTTCAATTTGACTGTCTTCTGCATTATCCCAACGCACCACCGAAATTGAGCCGAAAAAAAAAGACGCGCTATCCCGCCCCGATCATCCCCGGTTGGCATAACGGACGACCTCACCGGATACACTGGGAGAACCCGGAATAGAAACCCCGCTGAACGCCAAATACCTCATTGCACAATCGATTGTGCACAAAGAAACGATACTGTCAACAAGAACCGTTTTCAACCGAATCGACGTACTCTTCCAGTCATTTCGCGAAGATTGGCAATCGCACGACCAACATTGACGACGCCGTCGGGAATCTGATCGGCTCGCAGGATGCCAACAGCAATCGTGTCTCTTACGTTTACGATTCTCTCAATCGAGAGATTTCTACCGAAAATGCGTTAGGAAATCGTACCACCACCATCTATGATGCAGTCGGGCTGACCCGGTTGCACCGGCCATTTCAGTCTTCGTGTCAGTTTACTCACCGACGCTTTATTCGATGACATCGAATGTGATCGTATCGCGGGATGAGTAGCCTCAATCCGGCCGGTCGAACCGGCCCTACCCTGCTTACAATTGGTCCGCACAGCGGACCCTACCCGGCTGGAGGCTTGTCTGGAGCGGGCGGAGTATCTGGTGTAGCCCAAGCAATTCCTCCGACTTTAGCGGCAGGTGTTATTATTACAGCAGGGCCAAGTGATCAATAGGACTCTATCAAACTACACAGAAAAACACCATGAATACATACTTTACTGATAACAAATGCTGGTTGTTCCCTTCCGGTCTTTTCGGCACTCAAAGAAGTACTAAAGCGTATGCAAGAAAGCTCTGCAAGAAAGCAATAAAAAGTGGCGAATGGAAGACGTTATTTGAGCAAGAGGAACATCAATCAGTGCTTGGTAATTATTTTACTCCTATCTTTGTTTCTGATCGTACCGGGTTTTTTCCGGGTAAATCAGAATTATGGAGAATCAATAATCTATTGGTTTCTCTTGAAGAACTAAGTTCACCAAGTGAACACGAAGAACTGATCATGATTTTAATAAAAGAGTTATTTGGAACATTATGGGGTTGCTTGGCTTTACTTGATTCGACAATGTGGAAGCTTGTATCTAGGGATATTATGGATCCGTTGTCTTCATGGCCTAAACAGGTATTGGAAGCGATTGTTTCTTGGCTTCCGGAAATAATATTTCTAAGTGATCGAATAGCAAATAGATCACAATTAGAACTCGCAAGGTGCTTGCACTTGATGCCGCCATTTCGTTACCAGTGGGCTGGTTCTATTTTCGAACTTTCGCAAACCCTTGGCTATCCTATTGAGATGCCCAATGAGACGAATGATGACCCATCTGCTGAGGTTGAATTTCCGGATTGGAATCTGCTTGAAGAAATGGTGGCAACAGGACTTATTATTCAAACGGGAACCAGATTTGAATTATCCGGTGAAGTGAAGTGACGTAGGTCAGGCTGTGCCTGACGATGATTGATGAGTTGACTTTTATGCCGAATTGTCGGCGGTCTTTTTTTCCTGGTGGCACTTTTTTCCTGTGGTAGCGGGTAAGCGGGTAGTCCGACCACTTTTAGTGGATGGGGGCCGTGAGACACAAGATGAATGCGTCATGTGCGTTGTTTTTAAGTTTACTCTCGGTTAAACGATAGGGGGAATAGGTCATGGATGATCGGCTTCGATTGGAAATTCGGCGGGTTGCCGAACAGTTGCTGGCGATGGAAAAGGCGACATTTCGCAGTGCCGTCACGCTGTTGGAAATCGAGGAACTCACGTGCCAAATCGGTGATGAGCCGGTTCGACAATTGGCGAATGGCGATCTGGCGGAGCGGTCAGACGAAACGGCTGGGCAGGAACAGTTTTTCTGTCCGACATGTGGGCGGCCCTGTGCAGCCGAGCAAGACCCCGAACCGTTGATTCTGCAAGGGAAACGGAGCGAGATCGAGTACAGTCGGGTAGGGTCCGCTGTGCGGACCATGATTACTCGCCGGCGTTCTGTCTGAACGGTTTTATCAACGGATGACATCACAGGCAGAAATCGGCTTGCCATTGAGACTCAGGATTTGTGTGTTCGTGAGAGCGTTGCCGAAGTTTTTGAAATCGTGAAATTTCCAGACTACTTCCTTTTTCCGATTGATCTCGATGACTTGGGGGTTCTCCGGCCCGGCATGACAATTACCCAAAACGATGTTCCCGCTCGGAAGAATTTGCAGTGTTGTCACCCAGGCAAGTTGAATTCCGGATAATTCATTCTGATCAAGATCCCAAATGATTTTTTTTGCGGGCGTCACTTCAATGACCCGATGCCCATTACCGGTTGAGATGAGCGTATTACCATTTTTCAAACGCAACGCCGCAAAACATTTGTTACCATAAGCGTTCACACCATGCCCCGGTTTGGGAAGTTTGCCGAACATCGGCACATCGTACCGCCAGACAACTTTTCCCTGAGGGCTGTATTCGTAAACAGCGCCTTTATGTTCGTGGCAGACAAGATAGTTCCCATTGGCAATTTTGCGAACCAGTCTCGTGTCCTGATGCGGGATTGGATGTTCAATTTGCAAAGGCATCCGCGAAACAATTTTTCCACCACGATTCACTTCCACAATTCGAGCCGCCCCGGATTCAGCAACCATCGTCAAACCGTTCGCAAGTCGCTGAAAGGCATGTACCTCGATTGTCCTGTTCCGATTGCCCTCACTCTTTGCGGCGTCGTATTCCCAGACAACTTCATCGGTTTGAGGGTTGATTTCGACCAGTTTTGTCCAATCGGTCTGAAAGAGAACATTCCCATTGGGAAGATAATGCAGATCGTGCAAAGGGCCAATTTTGTACCTCCATCTGATTTCACCATCTTCCCCCACCATCGCAATGATCTGTTTGGAAGAATCAGCCGCCAGGAAAGAGCGACGTTCAGCCGCTTCCCCCGGAACGGATACCACATGCAGCAGCAGAACCGATAAACTGCAGATGATCGCCAGAAAGCGGTTGCACAACAAGGAGGAGACGGATCGCATATTCTCTATTCTTTTCGTTCGGGTATTCGATAATTGGCCAGCAATCTTTTTCAGGGGATCATGCATCTTTACACCGTCCCCTCTCATTTTTCGATCATAGGTCATTCCTGGAATCCTGTTCCGGGAATCAAAAAAGCCATCCTATGCTATCAGGCAAAAGAAAGCCAACTTGATACCGGCTGTGCCGCACTTTGGCTCGAAAAAACAGTTCTAAAACGAGACCGCCTGGAACTGGAACAATTCCGGGAATCGGGAAATTCCTTTTGTCATCTGCGGACTTGCGTTCAGGTCGAAAGCCCGACAACCCGGCTGAAAACAGAAACAGGCATTAACTGCTTGCGCTTTGTGTATCAGTAACCGCAGGGCAGGCTCCACTAAAAATGGGTGCATTTCGTTCCGTTTTAACGGTAAAGAAAAAGGGTACGCCAAGAATGTAAGCACGTCGATAGTGGGGCATGCTTTGAGTATAACAACTTACAATTGGTCCGCACAGCACACCCTTGTATCTTGCTCATGGATCAGAACCTGTTTGACATACTCGACAAAAAGATCGCCATTGATCGCCCCGTCAATGACCAGCGGCGCGATCAATCCACTCGTTCGCAAGCCAGCCAAAAAGGTGGTCGTTTTCCAGTGACCATGCGGCACACGATCGATCAATCGCGTTCCTTTCAAGGACCGGCCACGCGGACGAGTCATGTTCGTTTTGGCCCATGTCTCGTCGAGAAAAACGAGCTTGTCGGGGTCCAGGCTCGCCTGCTTCACACGCCACGCGGCACGTTTTTCGGCGACATCGGGACGTTGTTGCTCGCTCGCCGTCAGGACTTTTTTTTTAAGGTCAGTTTGAGCGTTCGCAGGGCGTTGCATAATGTTTTCAGGCAGAATTGCGACTTGATTTTTACTTTGAGTTCGTACAACGTCAGGTCAGGTTGTTCCTCGATGGCAGCACGGATGGCCTGTTCCTCGCATCTCCACTTTGGTTTTCGATTGCGAGTCTTGGCCGGGGCCACCTTGCCGGACTCCCGGTAATCCTGTTTGACCCGTCGCACCCATGATTCGCTGCAGTTGTACTTCAAAGCAATTTCCTTCGTGCCCATCCCCTGCTCTGCATCGGCAAGGACTTCCAACCGTCGTTCCTTCGAGTAAGCCATCGCAATCGTAACCGTTCACGGCCTGGACTGAGATTGATCTTGTCATGATTGCCTGAATCTGCGATATCAGCATCATGTCGATCAAGATTAACAAATCGTGGCTGAGCGAACAAACCGATGAAGTCCAAAATGTCATCGGAATGCTGCTGGAGCATATC
>JALWSL010000402.1 GCA_027080405.1 Planctomycetaceae bacterium | reverse complement strand
ACCCTGATCGTCTGTCATCACGACGATGACGTTGGGGCGAACGGCTTCAGCGTTCAATATTCCGGCTGAGACCAAAATTAACACAGTCGCCATACAAGCTCTGAACATGTTGTCTCACCTTGTCCATCTCATTATTCGTGCCAGCTACACGCGCCCTGCGACTACGAGCCGAGGGGTAAAAGGGCCGATAAAGAAAACGTCCGTGCTTTCAGCGTAACCTGAGGCATCCTACCAGAAAAAAAAGCGTTGTTCAAATTGCGATCAACTGCCTTGAATCGACCGGGCTGCTAGGAGTCTGTCCGGTTACTGGTTTCATCCTGGTATTTATTTATTGACGTCATGTTGTATTAGAGGGCGAGTTGCTGTTGCATTTTTTATTTGAGGTGTCGTTGGCACCATAATAAACCTCAGCAAATTCAAGGTATTTGACAAGGACTTCCGAAACCAGCAATAATGCTGTTGTTAAAGGAATCGGTGTTGATTCAGCTGGGGACGATACCGCAGACATCTCTGCGACGATCCGTGCACAGCCCTGACGGCTTTCAGGTGAGTTGTATTTGCCCAAGTAGATATGGCGACCATCAATGATCACGCGGGCCTGGCCAGAAGCTTTATGAAGTCGGCAAGAAGGGATTGACTCAGAGGGCATTGCGATGTCCCAGGAAAAGGTTGCAATAAAAAGCGGTAAAACTACCACTTTTAACGACCTTTCTGGCTCCACTATCCCACCTGGGGTAGCTGTGGCAACTCGTTTGTCATAAACAAGTTACAAAAATTACACCCGGCAGGATTCGAACCTGCAACCTTCGGTTCCGTAGACCGATGCTCTATCCAATTGAGCTACGGGTGCCAAGTTATGTCAACGGAGAAGAAATGCCTCGACAACGGAATCTGATATCAGCAGTCTTCACAGCAATGCTGCGTAAAAAAGCCGAACCAACTTCAAAATTTCAAGTTGACCGGGCTTCCGATTCGCAAAAGCTGTCTACCTCCCACTGTATCAGAATTCGAGAAAATATGGCCTTTTTCTCTTCATATAACCCTGCCCAACACTTGAGGACAGCCCGTTATCTACTGCCGTCGGATACCAACCACGAAGACAACCACCCACAAGTTAGGACAAGACCACCAGCAGGGCTGGAGATTTTAGCAGAAATCAAACGAAAAGCAATTAAGAGAAATGCAATAAGGCGTTTTTTCTTCCGAAGACAGATGACACATGACCATCTTCGGGAAGTCCGTCACGAAGATGGTTCGCAAAGAATCTGTGTTTTTCGCTTCTCGCCGCTTGCAGGTGCCAATGTGTACGGTTTGTTGAATAATTCCGGGTTACACCATGCCCCAACTCTTTCCTCATTCCGATATTGTCATATATTGAGACGCATTCCCTTCGGGGATGCTCAGAAAATTGCCATTGATAGGGAGTTGCGACAGCCAGTATTAGAAATTTTGAAATACGTCACGCAAGCATGGAGTATGACCGAGCCCCGTCCAATCGGGGATCTCACTCCAAACAGGTTGTCAAATCGATCAGCAGAACAGATGGGCGTCACGTTGTCTCATCAGTATTACAGGCGGCTTGAGCCTGCATTAATAAGAAGGAATCTCAATGAACGGGAAAAAGCACCACGTCCTCGTTGTTGGAGCCGGTTCAATTGGTGAACGACATCTGCGTTGTTTCATGAACACCGACCGTGCCGACGTTTCGTTTGTCGAAATAAATGAGAATCTTCGTCGAACAGTCGCGGAGCGATATCCTGATGCAACACCGTATTCTTCACTGGAGGCCGCTTTTGAAAAAGAAGATCAATTTGATGCTGCTGTTATCGCAACGCCGGCTCCTTTGCATATTGAACAGTCAATCTGGCTGATAAAAAAAGGGGTGCATCTGTTGATTGAAAAGCCGCTGAGCCTGAACCTCGATCGCATCGACGAGTTGCGCAACCTGGCAGATTCAGCTGGAAAAATAATTTCCGTCGCTTACGTGACCCGGGCCAATCCGATTCTCAGAGAGATGAGAGAGGCCCTGAACACGGGGCAGTTCGGAAGACCTGTCGAGCTGGTCGTCGTCACCGGGCAGAATTTCCCGACTTACCGCCCCGCCTACCGTGAGATCTACTATCGCGATCGGAAAATGGGAGGGGGGGCCATTCAGGATGCACTAACGCATACAATCAATACCGGTCAGTGGCTTGTTGGCAATATCGATCGAGTTGTCGCCGATGCAGCACACCAGGTATTGGAAGGTGTTGAAGTCGAGGATACCGTTCACGTGCTTGCCCGACACGGCGACGTACTGGCAAGCTATTCGCTCAACCAACATCAGGCACCAAACGAATTGACCATCACAGTTGTTTGCGATCGTGGAACATTACGACTGGAAATGCACAAACAGCGTTGGCGCTCAATGAAAACCCCAGATACTCCCTGGGAAGACCACGACGAATTCACATTCGAACGAGATACACTGTTCGAACAGCAGGCCTGCTTTTTCATGGATGCGGTCGAAGGAGTGATCCCTCCCTTGTGCGATTTGCAGGAAGGGATCGAGTCGCTCAAAGTCAATCTGGCCATCCTGAAAAGTACGGAAACCGGATCCTGGCAATCCATTTCAAGATGAGAGGCACCCTTGCCGCCTATCCGGCAAAATGTCGAAACGTGACACGGATCGTCACGCCGAATGAAACGGGAACGCAAGAGACTCGGTACTGTATCTGGAATTATTTCTTTTGATATTCGGGAGCTTTGCCGAGTGGCCACAATTCCCACTTTCGCACGAACATTTCAGCCAGTTCTGTTTGAACGAGCAGTTTTCCTTCGCTGGGATTTGCATCGAATCCCTCGTTCACTTCGACGCCGTTCACCTTGATCAAAACGTGACCGCCATCGCAAATCACATCCATTCGGGTCCACTGACCGAATTCACTTTCAACATCCTGCCTCCCCCGGAAGTTGATTTTATCAACCCAATCGACATCCCGGTGTAACCAGTTCACTCGGCCAGAGGAAAGTTTAGTCCTGGGACTTCCCCGTTTCCAGATTCTTTCGCCATCACGATCCCTGGTGAATTCGCAGGTGAGCGAAGTGGGGATCACTTCGCCGGTCTTCGGATCCTTGCCCGATAAAACCAGAATATCCCCCACTCCTCCTTCGATAATCTGTGCCTCAATGGATGCATGCCAGGTGTTTCCGTAGCCACCTTCCGGGCCATGACAATGAAACAGGACACCTGAATCACGTGCCCGGTCTTTTCGCCCGTGCCAGGTTTTGCCTCCCCATTTGAACTCAATAATCATATGGTAATCGCGGTACTTTTTTCGTGTAATCAAACCACCGTAACCATCACCTGAAATGTGCAGGTAACCTTTGTCATTGACAGTGAAGACATGTCGCGGATCCTCGAAGGCACTATCCCGCATCCAGACATATAACCCATCAAGATTCTTCCCGTTGAAAAGCTTGATGACGCAGTCCTTCGGGGAAATCGCTTCGTCTCCCGCTTGAACGTCAGTCAAGGGCAGGATGAAGATGAGAAACAGACAATATTTCAGAATTGTCAATCGCGGATACATGTTGCGTTCCTTGGTTCAGTTGGTGAAATTCCGGGGATCGTGTATATTCGACCCGCTACCGCCGTTGATCCTACCAAAATCCATTCACTGATTCCAACAACAGGAAACAGATTCGCATTTCGAAAACGGAAGGTGCATTTGTCCCAGATGTCTCAAATTGTCCTTTGCACACTGAATGCCCGCTATTGGCACAGTTCGTTCGGGTTGCGGTACCTGAAAGCGAATCTTGAAGAATTGTCTGAACAGGCACAGATATTGGAGTTCGGTATCAATGACAATCTCAGTGGAGTACTCGAGACCATTCTGCAACAGGAGCCGCGAATTGTCGGTTTTGGTGTCTACATCTGGAATATCGAACAGACCGAAAAACTGGTGCGTGATCTGAAAAGGCTTCGACCGGGAATTACTGTTGTCCTGGGAGGGCCAGAAGTCAGCTACGAAACGGAACAGCAGCGGATCGTACAGGAGGCAGATTATACCATTACCGGGGAAGCGGATATTACTTTCCACGAATTGTGCCGTCTCATTCTCGCTGGGGAGCGCCCGGCAGACAAAATCATACGCTCACCTGTTCCACCACTCGATCAAGTTAAAATGCCGTATCACCTTTACGGTGAAGAAGAAATTCTGCATCGTGTCATCTATGTCGAGGTATCACGAGGCTGTCCGTTTACCTGCGAGTTCTGTCTTTCATCACTGGAAATTCCCGTTCGACAATTCGATATCGACCTGTTCCTGTCGAATATGCAAAGCCTCTACGATCGAGGAGTTCGCCAATTCAAATTCGTCGATCGAACTTTCAATCTCAGTCCCAGAATCAGCAAGGCGATCCTGCAGTTCTTTCTGGATCGTTACGAACCGGGGCTTTTTCTGCATTTCGAGATGATCCCCGATCGGCTTCCCGATGTAATGAAAGAATTGATTGCCCAATTTCCTCCTGGCGTCCTGCAATTCGAGATTGGCATTCAGACATTCAATCAGGATGTCGGAAAGCTGATTTCACGAAAGCAGGATTACAGAAAACTGGCTGATAATTTTCGGTTCCTCAGGCAGCAGACTGGCGTTCATATCCATGCCGATCTGATCGTCGGATTGCCGGGCGAAACCATCGAAAGTTTTGGCAGAGGGTTCGATCGTCTTCTCCAATACAATCCGCAGGAAATCCAGGTCGGAATGTTAAAACGCCTCAGGGGAACTCCGATTACCAGACACGATGATGAATGGGAAATGGTCTATAGCAGTTCCCCTCCATATGCAATTCTGAGCACCAAATTGATCACTTTTGAGCAGATGCAGCGAATGCGGCGATTCGCGAAATACTGGGATTTAATTGCCAATAGTGGCAACTTCATTGAAAGCAGAAACCTGCTCTGGGAAAATCAGGATTCACCGTTCCATCAGTTTCTGGCCTTCTCCGACTGGCTATTCAAAAGACAAAAGCAGACACATGGCATCTCTCTGATCAGGCTTTGCGAACTTCTATTTCACTTCATGACCGAACTGCAACAAAAGGATCAGCTACAGGTTGCCCAAACGATCTGGAACGACTACACCCGGAACGGTCGTGAAGATCGTCCCCATTTTCTGCGAAAATTCGATCTGCCTCATCCAAAGCGAAAAAGCCCCTCACGTAAATCCCAATTGCCGCGACGACAGGCCAGGCACGGGCAAAACGAAGAACAGAAACAGAAGTAGAGATACTGGCTCGCAACAACGCCGCCACCAACTCTAACCTGTGTCGGTTTGGGCACCGCCTTCCTGTTTTGCAAAATTTATGATCAGGAATCGGAGAAGCACACGTGCTCAAGAATCG
>JALWSL010000401.1 GCA_027080405.1 Planctomycetaceae bacterium | reverse complement strand
ATGGGACGTTGTCTCTTCCTGCCTGTTTGCAATTTCCCAGTGGAAAGAGGCGTCTCCTGAAATTCTGACTGCCGAATTGAAACTGCTCAGAAGAGCCGCGAGTGACCCGGCAGCGAATCCGATCTGGAATGAGACAGTAGCTCTGATCCGGAAGACAGCGCTACAGCTTGGAACCGGTCTTGAAACAATGCCCCCGGAAAGCCCGATCAGAGCGAAGCCCTCATATCAACAGAAGCAGGCGATTGCGGCTCAATGGATCACGTGGGCATCAACGCAATTCCCCGCATTGAAGGCGAAGCTCGCCTCCCATTCATTGCCGCTCGACTGGGAAAAGATGATCAACCGTATCGACTGGAGCAAGGGTGAGGCAAGACACGGAGCAACAATTTTCAAAAGGCAGCAATGCAGTCAGTGTCATGGCGGACGCACCGCAATCGGGCCTGATCTGCATGGCATCGCCAAACGATTTTCATTACGGGATTTATTGATTGCAATTGTCGATCCGCACCGCGATGTTTCAGAACGATATCAGACCACGGCGATTCTCACCAAATCCGGAAAAAACCATACGGGTATTGTCATCTATGAATCGATCGACGGTTTGCTGTTGCGCGACAGCACGCACCAAACCATCCGCATCAACAGTAGCGACATCGAAGAACGAACCGTACTCAAAACATCCCTGATGCCGGAAAATCTGCTCAAAAACTGTACCGATCAGGAAATTGCCGATCTGATCGCCTATTTGAAATCGCTATAAGCAACCGGGCAACAGAATCCGGGTAACAGCAACACAGGCCGGATCACACGGGATACCGGGTCACGGGCGCGTACCACAACCAGTTGCTCTGCCTGCGCGGGCCGTTATGCTGTGACTGTTTTGAACAGCAGGCGACCCGATCAGTTCTTTTTCAGCCGATCCAATTCGTCGAGCTTCAGTCGCACACTGAGGATATACGGTTGCTCGCCCGCATCCCAGTGGCCGTATGTGGTGGTAACGATGGTTCCATCGGGCAGAACTTCGACACCGGGATACGCCGTATCGTACCCCTTTTTGTTATCCTTCAGGCGGACAAAATATTCCCCCTGCTTTCCTGAAACGAGGTCATCCCAGCTACCGACCCAGGCAACCCAATCAGTTTCAAAGGCCCTTACTTTTCGAGAGCGATTGGGAGCGATACATCGAAAGCTGATAAAAAGGCGCCCATCTGGCGCATACTTTCCGGTATGTCGGTCTCCCGTCAATGTGAGAGGCACTTCTCTCGGTTTTGACCAGGTTGCCCCTTCATCTTCTGAAAAGATGATGTGCGAATTTTTTCTTCTCGCATTTTCTCTCAACAAAACGGCCAGTGTTTTACCGTCGGGAGAGCGAATGCAGCCCGGCTCACAGAGATTGATTTCGTTCGAGTGGAAAACCGCCTCCGGAAAGGACCATGTCAATCCACCATCGTTTGAAAATGTTTTATAAAGTGTAAACCCGGCTCCTTTCTTGTTCCTCCCGTCGGCAGTGAAATAGCGGCCGTCATCGTGGAACATCGCCAGATATTTTCCCGGCGTTTTCAGCTTTTCGACGAAGCCCATGACGACAATTCCGCCCCTGTTACCGACCTTTTTCAATTCACCCCAGCTTGCTCCGTCATCTTCGCTCACCGCCAATCGCGCGGGATAAAGTCCCGACCACATGATGATCCGCTTCTTCCCCTGTGCATCGATCACGCGGTGTAACGTGGGAACTTCTTTTGATGTCGCCCAACTGGCGGGAGTAGGTAGCCGCTCGCTCCAGGTCTTTCCGCCATCACGACTTCGCTTGTAGACAACAGGCCCACGTCCGTGTCCTTTCGGATAAACACAGAGGATCGTTTTTCCGTCTTCCAGCAGGCACGTTGTGGGATGCCCCAGGTATTGTCCTTTTTCACGATCGACAATGACCTGCCGGAAACTGTCGTTGTTCAAATCTATCGTTTGAATTGAAAATTTGGAATGCGGATCTCCAGCAAACGCCGCTGTTGCTGCCCCAAACAGAAGGCAAACAAACGTCGACAAAACAAATCTTTGGCCATAACACGATCGAGAATTCATAATCTTCTTTCAGGAAAATATTCAGCGGTTCATAGCGATCAAACAACAGCAAAACAAGTGATTCCCCTCTGGATCAACGGGGCTTCATCCGCCATTATGCCTTGATGTTTGCATGATATTCAAGCGAGACCCGTTTTTGCTTCAATTCAGAAAATCCGATCGATCCTGAATAATCGGCAAATCCCACAAAATGAATTTGCAGAACCGATCACACAATTGAAGTGTGACTGCACAGCCGCCCGCGATGAGCTACGCTTGACAAGATACACTACAGGACACACTACGGGCAGGGTTCTTGTTCCGAATCCGGCAGAGAGAATAATTGAGCGCGTACCGGATGAGTGCGGTACTTTTCTGACCGCTGGCGCGTCATCTGGACGATGGAATTGGCTCTGGACTTTGATGGATTTTTTGTCTGGTGAATAATAAAGAACTAAAAAGTGAGCTTGAGAGCAAGAATGAGCTTGTCCAGGCGTTAACGTTGCAACTGGAGCAGGCTGCCGAGCAGCTTGACCGTCTGCAACGAAGCGGAGTTCGTGCCTCCACAATCGGTTCTGTCGGGACAGTACCCGCAGAATTTGCGCAACAGCAGGAAGCAGCGGCCCAAAATATCGAATATCTGGTCGAACAATGGGACGCGGCTCAGGTAGCCGGTTCGATCGGTCGGGTTGAAATGCAACTCGAAGAGTTGCGCGATCTGATCACCGAACTGGTCAACAGGCCTGTTCAGACAACGGCAGCGACTGGCGGGCAGGCAAGTGCAGAAGCGGTTTCCGAACTGGATGCAGAAGCCTCTCATGCCGATCTGCTCGATTCCCTGCAGGCAGCCTTTCTGCAATCATCTGAACAAATACCGGAAACTGTCCTTGAAGAAGTTCCTGAAGAGTTCGGAACAGATACCCTCAACAAGGCAGGCCCCAGCGATAACAGTACAGAACCCGGCGAGACAGAACTGCTGGTTGAACCAGGTGAGTTGCCCGAGCTACCGGAGAAAGTGGACTTTGATTCGGCAACCAAAGAGGAACTTCGTGATGCCATTATCTCACGGGATGAATACATCAAAACAGTTGTCGACCATTTATCTGCCGCCCGAAAACAGTTCGGTATCCAATCTCCTGAAAACTGGGAGGGTTTGCAGGAATGCCCACAAGAACTGATCGAAAAAGTCCAGCAACTTGAACAGCAACTTGAAGATCAACTTCGACTGAGCGAAGTCAGTCTGTCTCTGGAACGTGCCCGACTCTCTCGAGAAGAAACCCAACTGAATCTGGTAAAAATCCAGATACAAAAGGAACTCCGCAAACAGGGGATTGACCCCCAAATCATCCCGGGACTCGAATCGAATTCGGAAACAGCAGATTCTCCCGTGGAAGATAAATCCAAAGGGACGAAGTGGCTCAACATGCTTCGCATCAACAATGATTGATCCCCAGCTCTTTTCCGTGTAGAATGCTTCATGTCGGAAAGAGATATTCGTTCCGATCCTACCTGCCCCGTTTACAAAAGGACGGAAACAGCTGTGCATAGTTATCAGTCCGCATTGTGTTCGATTTCCCGGCGGGAGTTCCTGACACGATCGGCTAACGGTTTCGGAGCTGTCGCATGGGCCTCACTTGTCAACGACCCTGCTTATGGTGCCGCCCCAATTTCCTCTGTCCCGGCACAAGACCCCCTGGCACCGAAACAACCGCATTTCAAGCCCCGTGCCAGGAGTGTGATTTTTCTTTACATGGACGGCGGGCCGTCCCAGGTTGATACGTTCGACCCAAAGCCACGGCTGATCAAGGAACATGGTCAACCGATCAAGGCGAAGGTTCAGGCAACGCAATTCGACAACATCGGCAAGGTGCTGAAATCGCCCTGGAAGTTTCAGCAGTATGGGCAATCGGGAATCCCGGTCAGTGAACTGTTTCCGCACACTGCAAAACACGTCGATGAAATCTGCGTCATCCGCTCGATGACCGCCAATTTTCCCGAACACACCAATGCCAATTATTTTTTGCATACCGGCTTCGGATTACAGGGACGCCCCAGCATGGGTGCCTGGACCGGGTATGGACTGGGAACCGAATGCAGAGACCTGCCCGGTTTTATCGTCCTCAACGGCGGGTTGATTCCCCCGGGTGGCCTCGCCTGTTTTCATAACGGGTTTTTGCCTGCCAGCTACCAGGGTTCCGTTTTCAAAAACGGAGGAGAACCGGTCGCCGATCTGAAAAGGCAGGAGCGGACTGCCGAGCTTCAAATTCGCAAAGTGGATCTGCTGCGTCAACTCGATCAGGAAGTGGTCAAAACAACCGGACCGCACGATGCGATTGAATCAGCGATCGCCAATTATGAACTGGCCTGTCGCATGCAGACATCCGTGCCCCATTTGATGGATATTTCCGGAGAAACGAAAAGCACGCAGGAATCGTACGGAATGTTTTCCAGATTCCCGCAGACACGAACTTACGCCCATCAATGTCTTGTTGCCCGCCGTCTGGTTGAACGGGGCGTTCGCTTTATCGAACTGACCTGCCCCGCAGTCAAGGGAGATCGTTGGGATCAGCACTCCAACCTGAAGGATGGGCACGAAAAGAATTCATTAGCAGTGGATCAGCCGATCGCTGGACTGCTTGCCGATTTGAAATTGCGTGGCCTCCTCGATGAAACATTGGTGATCTGGGCCGGTGAGTTTGGACGAACGCCAATGGCTCAAGGAACGAACGGGCGAGATCATAACCCGTCCGGCTTCACCGTCTGGATGGCCGGTGGTGGCATTAAAGGTGGCACCATCTACGGAGCGACCGATGAGTATGGTTATTACGCGATTGAAAACAAACTGCAAATTCATGACATGCACGCCACCATGCTCTACCTGCTTGGAATTGATCATGAGCGATTGACATTCCGGCACAGTAGCAGAGAGATGCGTCTAACCGATGTCCACGGAAAAGTGATTCACGATATCATCTCCTGATGCCTTCTCAGGCCTTAAACCGGACGTTATCTTTTCTCTTTTCATGGCCCCTGCTCCGTTGTCGCACCAATTTAATGCACCAATTTGATGCACCAACCAAAAAAACAGGAATAAAGACTTGAAGACGCCCTCATCCGGCAGACAGTAATTGAGGGGCGATTTTTCCGGGCGTTTTCCAACTGAAATCCGCTGGTTGATATTCGAGCCTAATCAGCAGCAGCAATCCTGATCAACAGCAACATCAGTTCAAAACATTCACACTGGTGGCCTGGGCGTTTTCCGCAGGAGGGGCCAACGGTTTGGTGCGCGAACCGATTTTCTGCGTTCCGCCCTGCTCTCCGGTTGGTTCGGGATGTTCTATTT
>JALWSL010000400.1 GCA_027080405.1 Planctomycetaceae bacterium | reverse complement strand
CTGGTGTGGTTGCACCGCTCTGGCGACTGTACGGGTTAAGGCATAAAAAGCGAGTGACGATCCAGCTACGACACGGTCTCAAGGACCAAGGGTCCGACGATCTGCCACTCGCGTCCCTTGATACCGGTCTTGCAAGACCGGTATCAAGGTTTTTGTTTTCTAACCAAACGAGCGAAGAAAAGACAGTTCATGCAAGATACAAGGGTGTGCTGTGCACACCAATTGTAATCCACAATCAATCAGTAACCGTAGAGCACCTCGCAAACATTCTCGACCCGTTCGAGTCGTGAAAATCGACGACGCTTGTGTGTGACAACCGTAAAAAAAGAAAAGATGACCTTCCCGGGATCGACAATAATTGCTCATGGTGTGATCATAACAATCCGACAGAGGTGCGTCACGGCGCAAGCTACCAACCTGAGAAACCTGACAGCTTTCCCGATCAGTCATTCTCCACCTAACAAGATTATCCCGCATAACCGGTTCATATTAACCGGCTCATGCCGATTACCGACATCCTTCAGGAAAATTATTGATACATGTACGGAATTGAAAATGATTTTTCGTCAGTCGCATCGTTGCAGAAACCGATATGTATCGTAGTGCATGCAAGCCACGCCGGGTTCCGTTTCAGACATGTCAAATCGTGGAGATGAGAAATGAGTGAATCCTGGTTCGATTCCCTTCGTTTTTCTCTCTGTGCAGTATTGGCAGCCTCTTTGTTTGCGCTGGCCATTCTCTCGCCGCTGGCTGTTCGAAATGAAATGATCAAACAACTGTGCCGCGAAAAGCAACTCGAATTGATTGATCTGGAAGCGGAAAATAACCGCCGGAAACTGTTTGCCCGCCGGATCGAGAAAATGCCCGAGTTGCTCGAACAGTTCTCCCGTCAACAGGAACCCTCCAACGAAAATGAACCGGTTGAACAGAAAATCGACATACCGGAATCACTCGCGATTCATCCTGACCACATGCTGACTCTTGCTGCTCCCTCAAAAAGGGGGCAGTCGCAAAATGAGCGGCTCTATTCGCGAACATTCCAATTACAACTTGCCGCAAAAATCGCCGCCTCTCCTACACTGCAAAATCGCCTGTTGATCGCCTCCGTTTTCCTTTTACTGCTGGGGATCATTCCAGTCCGTTGGTTCCATTGGAGATTCTTCAGGCGAAAGGCCTCACTGCTGGCGAAACGGCTTTTGTTCCGCTATCGCAAAGATGATTCCCACGCCGACTTCCCTCCCCCTCACTGGAATCAATCTGCACCAGACAACTGCCGGACAGGTCGGACAGAAAAGTTTTGATGGATCGGCCATTCAGGTTCCAGTCCCGGAAAAATCGGATGACGGGACATCAGGCTGATCTCTGAATCACGCCGATGCCTGAATCGCCGGAAGGAATCCGGCAGCGATCACGAAATTCATGTCAATAATCAGTCCCGAGAGTTCTTGGTTTCAATTGCTCCAGGGGTTATGATAGACAGGCCGGAAAACCAGAACGGCTGTTGTCTTCTGTTCTACTGGAATCTCTCGAAGTATTATCACCGATGCCGAAAAAAATTCGCGGTCATAGTGGAGTCGTTTCGTGGTTAACGAACTCGAACCGCCCGGTTTTCATGCTTGATCATCGGTGGCGGATCCGTTTTTTCAATCGGGGCTGTGCGGAGATGACGGGATGTCAACCGGAAGACATGATCGGAAAAATTTGCAAATATCATTCTGAAGCGGTGGATAATCTGATTGATCGTGTTTTGAATTCTCTGGCCCCTCCCGCGGAAGTTTTTCAGGGCCAGGAGCTGTTCACCAAAATCAGTTACGTCGATTCCAACGGCGATCTGCGATCGCCACACGTACTTTATTTACCTCTGTTCAACCAGATCGGCGACCTGGACGCGGTTTTGGGAATCATGCTGGAACTTGATGAACTGGCGCCGCCGCTGCAATCCACTTTCCCCCAGCAGTTGCATGTCGAGTTGGCCGGGTTGATACAGCAACAGCACCAACGGCACAACCAGGCCACGCTGATTGCCCGATCACCGGCGATGCGTTCTGTTTCCAAACAGATTCAGGTCGCCCGCAACTGTAACGCCGCGGTTCACCTCGATGGAGAAGCAGGAACCGGAAAACAGTATCTTGCGCGAACAATCCACTACTCCTCCGATAATTCGGAATCGGCGTTTGTCATGCTTGATTGCGGCCGTCTCCCCCGCTCCGATCAAAGGCGGATGCTCAAGGAAGCATTGACCCACGCCGGTGAGTTGAACGCCCCGAGTGCACTTTTTCTGAAAGATGTCGACAGACTCGCCCTCGATTTGCAGGTCTGGTTGGCGGAAGTGATCGAACAGGATGAATGGCCCCTGCAATATCGTCTGTTTACCTCCAGTACGCACAATCTGCCCGAGATGGTGGAGCGGGATCAGTTTGATCGATCGTTCTCTTTTGCCATGGGGACTATTTCCATCACCCTGCCCCCGTTGCGTGAGCGAATTGAAGATCTGGAACTACTTTGTCAATACTTTGTTGAACAGAACAATCAGACTGCGGAGAAACAGCTCACCGGATTAACACGTGAGGTTCTCGACGAATTTCTGCAATACAATTGGCCGGGAAATGTCCGCGAATTAAAGTTGGTCATCCATGAAGCGTGCGAACTGGCTCCCGGCCCGTTGATCTCGCTTGAGCATCTCCCTTTTCGGTTTCAAACAGGAAAAAACGCCCAACGTTCACTCCCTGCCATCAAACCGACATTCCGAACCTTGTCCACTCTGCTGGAAGAACATGAACGGGAAGAAATTTCCCGCGTCCTGGAAATAACCCGGGGAAACAAGGCAAAAACAGCGGAATTACTCGGATTAACCCGTGCCAAGTTGTATCGTCGTATCAAATCACTGAACATTGAAGAATAGAGTGTAGCCATGTTGTCTTCAGGCTTTTTGGTCATGCGTAACAGGGGAAACGCTTTTTCTCAATCAAACCGCCACGAGCGACATGCCCTTTAACCGGAACAAATAACCGGAACAAAAAGAAACCTCACAAGTTGGCGTTACGCACAAAATGAATGATCGTTGGCAACATGGATGAACTCAGAAAACAGATCGAGCAGGCAACCGGGACGATCCGGAGCAGATGGAACAATCAGGCCCGCATTGGTCTGATTCTGGGGACCGGTTTGGGACGCATTGTTGAACAGATTGAGCAGGCGACAGAATTTCCCTTCGAGTCACTTCCCCATTTTTGCAAATCGACGGCTACAGGGCACATCGGAAAGCTCGTTTGCGGACAGATGAAAAAGGTCAATCTGATCGCGATGCAGGGGAGATTCCACTTCTACGAAGGATATACCCTGCAGCAAATTACATTTCCGGTTCGAGTGATGAAAGCAATGGGAATCGATCTACTGATCGTAACCAGCGCCAGCGGCGGAATGGATCCCGCGCACCGTCCCGGTCAACTGATCGTGATTGATGATCACATCAATCTGATGGGTGACAATCCATTGACCGGGTTTAACGATGAACAACTTGGGCCCCGCTTTCCGGATATGAGCCAACCTTACGATGCGGATCTGATCGAAACAGCATTGAGACTGGCAAGAGAGCGGAACATACCGGCTCAACGGGGCGTTTATGTCGGTGTGAAAGGCCCCAACTACGAAACCCGGGCAGAATATCGATTCTTCAGAACAATCGGTGCTGATGTTGTCGGGATGTCAACCGTGCCCGAAACGCTTGTCGCTGTTCATGCAGGCCTGCGTGTGCTGGGGCTTTCGACCGTCACCAATGTCTGCCTGCCGGACACACTTGAACCAACTACGGGCGAGGATGTCATTGAAGTCGCCAGCCGCGCAGCGGACAATATGGCTGCTGTTATCGAAGGAATCATCGAGGAAGAAGCACGGCGTCTTCACTCCAATCCGTTCCCTTGAACATGCCGGACAGAAGCAGAAACCGACACGCCAATACCCCGAAGTCAAACCCTGAAAGGGAACTACCGGTTTCTTTCTACCTGACTGAACTGGCTGATTCCGCCCCCCTTGAAGAAGTCGGAAAGTTCGACAACAGCCGGCCCCAACAGGAACATGTAAACAGCCGGCATCAAACAGAGAACCGTTGGAAAGAGGAGCTTGAACGTCGCCGTGTTCGCCTTTTGGTCTGCCCGTTGCTGCAAAGTCGCTCTCATTCCATCACTGTAGTCGGTCAGGGCGTCGCTGACATTGGTTCCCATTCTTTCCGTCTGAATCAATAGTGAGGAAAGAGCATGCAACTCAGGGAGATCGATACGCTCATTCATGTTTATCAAAGCGTGTTCGAGGGTGTCGATATTCGCCTGAGTGGTCACAATGCGCAACTCATTGGAAATCGCCGGATAAACGTCAGCCGTTTCCCAGGCAACACGGGCCAACCCCGACCGCAACGTCATTCCCTGACTGGTACACATATTGAGCAGGTCGAGAACATCCGGCAATGCCTGTTCGATTTCCGCTTTTCGTTTTGCTGCCTGCGAACGAACCACCAATCTGGGGATGGCCCATCCCATAATGGAACCGGCGACCATCGCGGGAAGCCAAATCCATTCCGTTCCGGGATAAAAAGCCAGAGGAATTCCGAATAGAATCAGAGGCAACATCAAGCCGAGATAGCGGACCGCCGCCAGATTATGCCAGGCGTGCGGCTCATAATATCCCGCTTCAATCAGTTCCTTTTTGATGATCTGCTGCTTTGCCTGCGATTCCGGGAGCAGCACGGCCAGAGAAGGAGTGACGGGACCGAACAGGTAATCGCTTTCGTCGGCGAACGGCAGTTCTCCCGGATCCAGATGAGGCAACTCCCGTTGAGCGCCCACAACCGATTTGCCAAACAACGATCGCGATGTCCAACTGCGAGCCTTGCCGGTATAACTGGCAGACTCCTGGGAAGAACGGACCACGAACTTCTCTTCTTCCGGGGCCGGAGTCGCAGCGATGCTCTCGGGAATTTCTTCCGGAACGCCAATTTCAGAAAACAGACTGTCGCTCGGTATTTCGTCAGAATCTTCAGGAGAAATCGCCTGGCGGGTGACCGAAGCGGCCACATGCTCACTGCTGACGGATTCATCTTTCAACAGTGATGAAACAGGCTTTTCAGACCGCCTGGTTCTGGAACCGCGGACTTCCCGGGGTTCAGCCGCGTTGCCTGAACCGAACAGGTATCGCAGAAATCGCGCCAACAGAATAACGACAAGAACGAAAAAGAGGATCGCCATGATCCACAGCAGGATCGATTGAAGAGGCGAACCGGCTTCGATCAGTTGGGCGAATGTAAATGTTGTGTCCATGATAGTCGTATCCAGCTTCGTATTTAACCAGCCTCGTGTTTATTCAGGATCGTGTTATTGTCAACGTCAGATAAAAACATCTGTTTTCATCAGGTC
>JALWSL010000399.1 GCA_027080405.1 Planctomycetaceae bacterium | reverse complement strand
TGCTACAATGCAACTGCCGTGCCAATTCATGCGATTGCCCTCCTTGTTCAACGGCAAGGATTTGAGCGGGTGGAAAATCCCCAAGGGAGATAATGGTCACTGGAAGGTCGTAGATGGTGTGATCGATTACGACTCGGCATCGGAATCCAAAGGCGATAAAAATTTGTGGACGGAAAAATCTTATGGCGATTTCATTTTGAAAGTTGATTGGCGGATCAAAAGAACGAGTGGTCTGTACGATGTGCCGATCGTGTTGCAGGATGGTTCAACGTTGAGCGATGCCAATGGAAAGAGAATCACCATCAAAATGCCTAATGCCGATTCAGGAATCTATTTGCGTGGCGTTCCGCAGGCACAGGTAAACATCTGGTGTTGGCCCGTCGGTTCTGGAGAAGTCTACAGTTATCGCAATAACAGCAAATATCCCACCGCGATCCGAGCCGGTGTGACTCCGCGTATCAATGCAGATAACCCCGTGGGCCAATGGAATAAATTTACCATCATCATGGTGCAGGATCGCCTGACCGTTATTCTGAACAACAAAATGGTTCTCGAAAACGCACAATTGCCGGGCGTTCCCTCAAGTGGCCCGATTGGCCTGCAACATCACGGTGGCCCACGCAAAGATGGCACCTTGTCTCCCGCTTCCAGCTTGATGCAATTTCGTAACGTCTGGATTAAGGAATTACCCCCTGCCAAATAGAGCGAGTCTTGCTATGGGGTCACTTTACCCGGCAATTTGATGACGCCCATCGAGGCTGTTTTTCCGTCAGGAATGTCGATTTTTATATTCCGCTCACCATTTCGCTTGATGTATCCGTAAGCTTCGTGCCAAATGCGAAAAGTGACTGTTTTCGCAGGAAGCATTTTGATGGTGAAATTCCCCCTGTCGTCGGTAAGAACGGCGTACGGATGATCGACTACAAACAGATTGGCCGACATCCACGGATGCAGGTCACACACAACTGAAAACGGAAGCGGTTCTGCAACCGGAAATTCGAGATCAATCCCGTGTTGATTCTCAACGGGAAGGATCATATTCACCCCGGCATTGCGGATCGGGAAAGTGTGGACGGAATGCTCAAAAATATCATTGGAGAAGACGTTGAGGATCTGATCAGTTCTCACAATCAGACAGTGCGGCGCAAACCGGCAATTTTTTGCTTCCAGTTTGACCTTTTCCTTCATTGAATGCTTCAGTTGGGGGTGGACTTGAGGCTTTCCGTCCTGCTTGTAGAGATAGACAAAACAGTTTTTCAGGCCTCCATTTTTACCAGCGATGATTTTTTCATTCGGAATTGCCTTTACCACGCAGGCAGCCGCCCCTTTTTCGACCAAATTGGGTAATTGGGGGATGACACCATTTACGACAATTTGTCCGGACACCGATCCCCAACCTGTTTTTTGTGCGAACAGTTTCCCCTCGGCAGAAAGAACAAGAATGACGAGAACGGCGACTATTTTTTTCATTGAGATGCATCTTTGGGAAAGAAGAAAAGAGGGAGAAGTGTAGCCATTCAGTCTTGACGTAGGGCCCGTTGTTGCGGACTGCATCGGCATGGAACCCGTTGTTCCATGCGGTGGCCCACAACAGTTTCAATCAGGGCAGGCACTCAAGACTTCATGTGGGAGAGAAACATGCTCACTACCTATTTGTTGCGTTTCTTTCTTGCATAATCGGGCCATTCGATTCTTTTCCCCTCGTAGCGTGGCCATTTCCATTCCGGCCAACTTGGAGATTCCTCGCGAACTTCAAGATAATACTGCTGGAGCCTTTTCTTCATCGAGGCGAATCGCTGCGGGTGTTCACCGCTCACATCTCGGGATTCTACAATATCGTCCTTCAGATTATATAACTCAAAGTCTTGCAGGTTCGCTCTTTTATAGGCAACGATTTCTTCCCGGGTAATATCTACCCCCTTCAACGCAGGCCCATCGAGAGTTGCCAGGATTTTCCAGTCTCCCTCCCGGATGGCGACTTTCACTTTAGAACTGGCCCGATAAAAATGCCAATACAGCGGACGGTTGCGCGAAATCGTTTTTCCTGCAAGAGCAGGCAGAAAACTGGTTCCATCGAGCACCCGATCCCGGGGCGGTTCGATCCCGGCGATTTCACACAGCGTCGGAAGCAGATCGGTACCAATAATGGGGACATCGGACCGCGCCCCCGCTTTGACTTTTCCTGGCCAACGGATTATGCCCGGTACGCGAATTCCACCATCATACACATGCCCTTTCTTCGCCCGAAGTGGCCCGGCTGAGCCATGCGGATGCCAACGTGTAATCGCAGGGCCATTGTCGGAGGTAAACAGAACAAAGGTCGATTCCGTCAGCCCCATCTCATCCAGTTTTTTCAGGATGCTCCCCACAGCCGCATCCATTTGGCTGATATTTCCATGATGAGCGCGAAAACTGGGATCGGAGTGGTCGTCATAGAGTTCTGTAAATTCAGGAGCAGATGCAATCGGTTCGTGGGGTTCATTGAAACAGACAAAGGCAAAAAAAGGTGCTGCTGAATCGCGTTGTTTATCGAGCCACCTGATTGTTTCTTCGGCAACCAACTGGGCTGAGTATCCCTCCAGCGGGCCGACCGGAATTCCGTTGCGGACAAAATTGTACGGATTACGATGATTGGGAAGTGCATTGTTCTGGACCGAGAACCAATGTTTGAACCCGTGATCATCCGGCTGCGGCTGTCCCGGTAAATTGAACATGCCGTTGAGGTGCCATTTCCCGAAATGACCGGTCTCGTATCCCGTCTTTTGAAGAAGTGTGGCAATTGTAATTTCCGACTCCCGTACATGCATGGGGGACATGAATGGGATCCAGTTATGCACGCCGACCCGCCAGGGCGTTCGCCCAGTCATCAAGCCGGTGCGGGAAGGAGAGCAATTCGGTGCCGCTGCATAACAATTTGTGAATCGCATTCCCTGGCTGGCCAGTCGATCCAGATTGGGACTTTTCACTACCGGGTTGCCATAACAGGCCAAGTCGCCATATCCCAGGTCATCTGCGAGCAGCACGACGATATTGGGCCGTTCCGTATTCCCGGCGACAGCCTCTGTTATTCCGGCACCGTTGGACAGGAGCAGTATCGCGATAAACAGGTTCAGTCCAAATGATACGAATGATGTCCTCAAGGTGCGGACTGCACCTGTTTCCGCTTCCAATTCACTCGATATTATTAATGCCGACATATCCACTCCTCGTAACGCCATAAGTGAGAAAAACTTTGTTATTTCAAACACGCTTCATTTTACCACTCACTCCAGGTTCCCGTTTCTGGTTTTAAGAACCGAAACGGGAAGTAACGGCTGTTTCCAAAGTTCCCAGCACGGCTGGTCTGTTCTGACCACCGCAACCAAAATGAGATTTTCAAAAGTTTTCGCACCGTTCGTGTACTCTAACCGTTAGTAGTACGAATGACGTACCGTTCTCCGCTGCTTCGGCACCAAACACCGCTCCTGCTCTATCCTGTTCTTGTGCCGTACATTTCCGAGTATCAATGCCACGTGGTGTTGAGTCAAGTGAGTTCTCAGGTATGATGGAGGCTTCGTCCAGGTGAGGCAGGGAATCGCAGGATCGTCTGAATTTTTCGATGCTTGCGGGTTCGGGGATATTCTCAACGACAGATTGATGGTACAATTCAACCGTATTCTATCGGGGAAAATGTTCAACAGGTTTTTTGATTATGAAACGCATCATTACGGGCAACAATTCTCTCCTGACCCTTTTGTTGCTTCTGATCTGCTCGACCGGGTCGATCCTGGCTGCACCGGCAGATGACGATTATACGCTCGGATTGACACTGTACGGCCAGAAGCGTTGGGATTTGGCCATCGAAACATTTGAAGATTACCTTAAAAAATATCCCGAGCATAAAAATGTTCCGCTTGCCAGGGTTTACCTGGCCCAGGCTTATGTCAACAAGCAGGATTACAAACAGGCGCGGGTTGTTTTGCGGGACTTTCTCAAAAAACATCCCCAAAGTAAAAACGTATCTCAGGCGATGTATCGGGTGGCTGAATGCAGTTACTTTTTGGAGGACTATCCCTCCGCGATCAGGGAATTTCAGGCCTTTTTGAAGAAGTCTCCCAACGATCCGCTGACTGAATGGGTCTACCCCTACTTGGCCGATTCTTATCTTCGAACCAATGATGCGAAACAGGCGGAAACCGTTTTTCGTCTCTCGCTTGTGAAATTTCCTCAGGGCCGATTTGTAGAGGACAGCCGTTTCGGCTTGGCTCGTTCACTGGAACTGCTCAACCGTTCTCAGGAGGCAATTGCCGAATATCAGCAGTTGATCAAAAACCCGCAGGGAAAACGTATCGCTGAGGCGATGTTCAATCTGGGCATGCTCTATTTTCAGCAGAAAGATTTCAGGAAAACAGCCGAGACTTTCACGCAACTTGTCGAAAAGTATCCAGAGAATACCCTCGTGCCATTGGCCCAGTTGAACGCGGGCTATGCTTACTTTTCCCTCAAACAGTGGGATTTGGCGAAACAGAATTTCCGGGCCGCCGCCATTCATGCAGATTACCGGGATACGGCAAGGTTCTGGCTCGCTCAGGTCTATAAAAGTCAGGGAGATTATGCACAGGCGGAAAAGGTTCTGCAGAACCTCCAGCGTGGTCAACCGGAGGGAAATCTTTTACCTCGCATCACGTTTCAGCTTGCCCTGTGCCAATTGCGACGAGGAAAATATGACGAAGCCGTCCAGGGCTTTCTTTCCTATCTGAAGCAATGGCCCCGGGGGGAATCCGTCGCCGCGGCTTACGTTCACTCGGTTGAAGCCTCTCTGTTGGCAGATCAAGCAGGGCAGGGCTGGTCACTGGCTGAACAGGCATTGAAAGCGGATCCTCCCCTTCCAAAACAGAATCAACGGGAAATTAAATTGTTGCAGGCTCGTTTGCTGGCCGTTGAAAATTTCGAGGGGGATGCCCTACCGGAATCATTGAAAAGCTATCCGCAGCGACTCAACAGGGCTGACGCCATTCTGACGGAACTGCTGAAGAATTCTGACGGGAGTGATTCCGGAATTGTAAACCAGCAATTGAGGTATCAAGCTGCCAGGACAAAAAAAGAACTGGGAGCAGCAGAAGAAGCGATCAAAATTCTCGCGCCGATAACGACTCAAAAGCCGGAAGCGAAAACGCTTTCCATTCCCGAAGCGTGGCTTCTGCTCGCCACCTGTTTCTATCAGACCGGCAACTATCAATCTGCATTCGATGCGAGTCGGAAATTTTTGGAGACCTCCCCCAAAGATTCCATTGCTGTACAAGCCTTGATTGTCCAGTTGAATTCATTGATGGAATTGGGGCAGATCAAACAGGCGGAACCGGTTCTGGAATCCCTGCAGAAAAAAAATCTTCCTGCAGATCAACTGGCTCAACTGACATTTCAATTGGCAGATGCAGCCTATGGGA
>JALWSL010000398.1 GCA_027080405.1 Planctomycetaceae bacterium | reverse complement strand
CTGGTCTTGAGGTCGGATTATACCGCTTTTATGGACTACTTTTTTTGCACCTTTGGGATGGGGTGGAAGCCACAGCAATAATGCAGAAACGCATGTTCCGGGACGGAATCGAGTAGACATGGACAACAGACGATTTAAGACATCACAGATTTGCTGGAAACCGGAAAATTATGCACTCGCACACTTCTCTTCAACACCTGATCAAAAAAGCTGAGGAAATTGGACACCGCAAGGAAAAGAAAGACAGACGCCCCGATTGGCTGACTCGATTTATTCAGAGTACCGCCGATTTGTTTGAACCTGCTACCGACGCTGCCCGTGTCGGTTACGATTGCCGATACGAAGTCGATCAGTGGAACGTCATGTTCTACTTGGGAGATGCCGAGATATTCGGCGGAATGCACGACGGCAAACGCGCCCGCATCGCTTTCGATTTCGACTTGAATGAACTGCTCAATCGGTTTGACGTGGTCGAGTCGCTCCGTTACCGGGCACTGCCTAAAGATCCGCATCAACTCGACTCTCAGGAATGCACACTGATTGAAGTTGCCGGGATGATCGATTGTGAAGAAACGGTTCAGCAATTAACTGTGGGAATCCTGTCACACCCCCCGCAGGAAGCAGGCCCCGGCGTTCGCATTCTCCCCAATGGCGAAATCGAACCGGTCTAGGATTGCTCGCCAGCGGAATATTGCCGGCGGTGTATCATGGGGAAACGAACTGTTGCAATCGGGTAAATACATGTGCCGTTTGCTGAATGAGGCATCATTCAGCGGCATCACAAACGCAGTGCAAATCGATGCAAACTGTTTCCCTCAAGAAACCATATCCCTCAAGTACGCGCCATCGCATCTCCTGCTCGTAGAGGCGATGGTGCGTGGGGATGCACACGACGGTTTTTCCGATCGCAATACAAAATGCTCAAAGCGGTAGGGCACCAGCCCCCCGGTATTGTCATTACCACTCGCCCATTACCGAACGGCTTGCGCCGTTCCGCTTGCAATGCCTGACCACTGTGAGATAAGGAGTACCACGCAAAGCCGCAAAGGCGCAAATAAAGGCGGGGGGCGTTGTCATGCACCGAGGGAGGTAGCGTCCTGTCATGTATTGTGTCACGACTCTGCGAGCCGTGATTATCTTCGCTATTGCAGCAGATATAGAATTACAGTGGCTGATGAATAAGCGGGCCGGGCAATGCGAATGCATGACGGAACGTCGGCGATTCCCGTGTGAAAATAGCTGTGCCCGCAAGTCGGCTTTCCCTGTTTACAGCGCCAGTTTCAGGAAGCTCAATCATATCGGTGGCATTTAATGCTTCAGAAATGTTAGAATGGGGCATTGAAAGATGGGCATCCCAAATGACCAGCAGATAAATTTATAATCGACTGAAACAGGAAAGATCATCGCCGGGGGATTCAACATGAGAAGACCGTTTGTGTTATTTGTTTTGATTGGTGTTGTCCTTTTGTTGCCGGGGATGGGTATGTCGGTCCGTGCAGGTGAATCCGATGGATTCAAACCGATTTTCAACGGAAAAGACCTGACAGGCTGGAAAGGAGATACCAGCTTCTGGCGTGTTGAAAGCGGGGCAATCGTCGCTGAATCGACCGAAAAGAATCCGTGCAAAGCGAACACGTTTCTGCGTTGGGCAGATGGCGAAGTCGATGATTTCGAATTGAAACTGGAGTTCAAAATTGAAGGGACCCAGTCGGCGAACTCCGGTATCCAGTTCCGCTCTCAGGTTCAGCCGGATGGACATGTGGTTGGGTATCAGGCAGATATCGATTTAGCCGGGAATTATCTGGGAGCCTGTTACGATGAGCATGGTCGCGGGATGCTCGCGCCTCGCGGAATTCTGCAAACGTGGAACTCACCCCAGGACCGCAAAAAGAAACAAATCGCAGATGCAGCGATGTTGCTGAAGAAAGTGAAACAGGGCGAGTGGAACGAATACGTCATCAGGGCGGTTGGCAATGAAATTACGTTATCGATTAACGGCGAAGTCTTTTCGCGTGTGATCGACAACGATGAAAAGAATCGTGATTTTGTGGGAGTTCTCGCCTTGCAGTTGCACGCCGGGCCGCCGATGAAAGTGCAGTTTCGCAACATCCAACTCAAGCGGTTGCCCCTGCAGGGACGCAAGAAAATCGTCTTTGTTGCCGGGAAGAAAAGTCATGGTTACTTCTCGCATGAACATCGTGCGGGCTGCCTGTTGCTGGCTGATTGTCTGAACGGGTCCGGTCTTCCTGTGCAAACGGTTGTTTACAGCAATGGCTGGCCGAAAGATGTGACCGCGTTTGATAACGCCGATACGGTTGTCTGCTATTGTGATGGCGGCCCGCGTCATTTCCTGAATCCGCATCTGGATGAATTCGATCGCGTCATGGACAGAGGAGTTGGGCTGGTCTGTATTCATTATGCCGTCGAAACAGTGAAAGGCAGGGAAGGGGAACATTTCATCAAATGGATGGGCGGCTATTTCGAGCCGTATTGGTCGGTCAATCCGCATTGGACGGCGAATTTCACGACGCTGCCGGATCATCCGATCTGCAATGGCGTGAAGCCGTTTTCCATCAATGATGAGTGGTACTATCACATGCGGTTTGCGAAGGATATGAAAGGGGTTACGCCGATTCTTTCCGATTTGCCTCCTCGTGAATCGCTGGTTCGCAAGGATGGCCCTCACTCCGGCAATCCGTTTGTGCGTGAAGCGGTACTGGTTCGCAAAGAAAAGCAGCACGTCGCCTGGGCATTCAACCGTGAGGGAGGCGGACGCGGCTTCGGCTTTACCGGCGGACATTTTCACCAGAACTGGCAGCATGATGATTTCCGAAAGGTGGTGCTCAATGCGATCTGCTGGACGGCGAAAATGGAGGTTCCGAAAACTGGCGTGCAGTCACCGACTCCAACAGTTGAGCAATTGAAAAAGAATCAGGATGAGCCTCCCAGAAAAGGCTGGAAGTTCCAATCGCCATATATCAAGCCGAAATCGAACAAGCAATCTTCGTTAGAAAACAAGCCGGGAAAAACAACGGATCAGCCACTGTTTTCCAGTGCGATTGTGACGACGCAAACCCCCGACCATTCGGTGAAAATCGACGTGCCGATCAAAGGAGCGAAATCGCTTTTTCTCGTCGTCGCAGACGGGATGAACGGCATTTCCTGCGACTGGGCAGACTGGGCTGAGCCGGTTTTGATCGGACCGAACGGTAAAAAAAAACTGACGAGTTTGAAGCCGTTTATGGCTTCCTCGCAATGGGGAACGGTCTCCATCAATAAAAACGCGGCCGGAAAACCGATGCGGATTGATGGCGAGGATATTCCGTTCGGAATCGGCACGCATGCGAATTCGGTCATTGGGTTTCACCTGCCGAACGGCCACACCTTTGAAAAGTTCCAGGCGCGGGCAGGTTTGGATAACGGCGGAACCGATCAACCCGGTTCTGCTTCCTGTTCCGTCCAGTTTTTTGTGCTGGATGAAAGACCGTCAAAAAAATTTCTGGCTTCTGTCTCCCAGGCACCGGCATCATCGGGAGGGAGTCACGATTTGGGTGATGCGCTCAGTCAGCTGAAAGTGGCCAGCGGGCTGGAAGTCGGCCTGTTTGCGGGGGAGCCGATGCTGCGAAACCCGACAAATATGGAGATTGATGCACGCGGTCGGGTATGGGTTTGCGAGGGAGTCAATTATCGCAAATTCCGCAACAAGGAAACGCCCGGCAATGTGAAGGGGGACCGCATCGTCATTCTTGAGGATACCGATGGCGATGGCAAAGCCGACAAGACAAAAACGTTCTATCAGGGGCACGATATCGATTCGGCTCACGGAATTTGCCTGCTTGATAATCGTGTGCTGATCTCGGTTGGCGAGAATGTTTTTTATCTGATTGATGATGATCGCGACGACAAGGCGGACCGGAAAGAGATTCTGTTTACCGGCATCGGCGGTGCTCAGCATGATCACGGAATTCATGCGTTTGTGTTCGGGCCGGACGGCAAGCTCTACTTCAATTTCGGGAACCATGGAGGGCAAATCAAGGATAAAAACGGGAAAACGATCATCGATAAAATGGGAAATGTTGTAGACAGTTCCCGCAAGCCCTATCAGGAGGGGATGGTTTTCCGCTGTAATCCGGACGGTTCCGAATTTGAAACACTCGCTTGGGATTTTCGCAATAACTGGGAGGTTTGTGTCGATTCGTTCGGTTCACTTTGGCAAAGTGATAATGACGATGATGGCAACCGCGGAACGCGTATCAATTTTGTGATGGAGTATGGCAACTACGGCTACAAAGATGAATTCACCGGAGCCAGTTGGAAGGTGCCCCGTACCGGACAGCATCCCGAAATTCCGTTGCGGCATTTTCATCAGAATGATCCCGGTGTGGTGCCGAACCTGTTGCAGACGGGGGCGGGTTCTCCGACCGGCATTTTGGTTTATGAAGGGGAATTACTTCCCGAATTGTATCGCAATCAGCTGATTCACTCCGATGCCGGTCCGAATGTGGCGCGGTGTTACGTCGTCAAGCCGAAGGGAGCAGGCTACAGCGCGAAAGCGTACCCGATTCTCGAAGGCGTGAATGATAAATGGTTCCGCCCGAGTGATGTCTGCATCGCGCCGGATGGTTCCCTGTTCATTGCTGACTGGTACGATCCCGGTGTGGGGGGGCACCGGATGGGAGACGACGAACGGGGTCGCATTTTTCGCGTTACCCCGCCCAATACGGCTTACAAAATCCCGACAGTCGATTTATCTTCGACCGCAGGAGCCATCGCAGCGCTGAAAAGCCCCAATCTGGCTACGCGCTACCTGGGCTGGACCGCCTTACATCAGGCAGCGGGGCAGTCGGAAACTGCGTTGAGAGAGTTGTACCAGTCGAAAAACCAGCGACACCGCGCCCGCGCCTTGTGGGTGCTTGGCAAGCTGAACATCGACAAAGCCCGTAAAGTGAAACTGATTCGTACCGCTTTGCAGGATGAAAATCCGGATATCCGCATCACCGCGATTCGACTGGTTCGTCAACTGAGAAACGAAATTTCCCACGAAGACGTGATGGATGTGATCAACTTCAGGGATCCTTCCCCGGCAGTCCGGCGGGAACTGCTTGTCGGTTTACACGAAATCAGGAGCGTTCCGTTTGTCGCCCCGTACTGGGCAATACTTGCGATGCAGCACGACGGTAAAGATCGCTGGTATCTGGAGGCGCTCGGCATTGCAGCAGAGGGACGATGGGACGATTGTTTGAAGGAGTGGATGAATCGCAACAACGGCCACTGGGACACACCAGCTGGTCGCGATATCGTCTGGCGTTCGCGCGGTTCACAAACAGCGAAACTGCTGGCACAAATTATTCGTGATGAGAAAACATCTCTGGCAGATCTGCCCCGCTATTTTCGTTCACTCGATTTCGCGCCGCAGGTCGATCAGAATCTGCTAGCCGATTTGGCCTTCAATCCTCCAGCGGGTGATGCGAAGCGGGTCGAGTTTATTGTTGCCGAGGCGATCAAACGGTTAGACGGTAGCGACTTCCTTAAAACCCCCGAGTATAAGGCGGCGTTACAGAAACTGCTTGATGAAGAACCGGAATCGGAGCTTTTCATATCGACAGTGAATCGATTTTCCCTCACCGATCGCTATCCCCAGTTGCTCGATATCGCAGCGAAACATTCCGATTCACAATTGGGAGTCGATGCCATTCGCGTGTTGATTCAAAAGAAAGACTGGAAGACAATCAACAAGGCACTTCGCGGGAAGGACAAAACCAAAGCGGTCAACGTGGCACAGGTACTGGGGCTTTCAGGAGAAAACGCGATTGTCGGACTGCTCGGTCCGGTCATGGAAAATGACAGGATCAGTATCGACGTTCGACGAGCGGCAATCAAAGGGTTGGGGCACACAAAAAACGGAACGGCTCGTGTGATGCAATTCGCCCAAAAGGGACACGTTGATCCATCTCTCGAACATGCGATCGCCGCGGTGCTGCATGCGGCTCCGCAAAAGAATATCCGGAAGTTTGCGAACAGAAAATATCCGCTTCCTCCATCGAAAGATGCCAAACCACTGCCTCCGGTTTCCGACCTGGCCAAGCGAAAAGGTGACATGAAGAACGGCAGACTCGTTTTTTTCACGCATGGCACCTGTTCCAAATGTCATCAGATAAATGGTCTGGGGAAAGAAGTGGGGCCCGATCTATCCGAAATTGGTGCCAAGTTGAGCAAACAGGCGTTGTTCGAATCGATTCTGTATCCTTCAGCCGGCATCAGTCACAATTACGAAACGTACACGGCAGTTGCCGCAGATGGAACGACCTTTTCCGGTTTGCTGGTCAGTGAAACAGATGACGAAGTTTCCATCAAAAATGCAGAGGGGATCGTCAAAACGATCAAACGGGACGACCTGGACGATCTGGTCAAGCAGAACACCTCCCTGATGCCAGCCGATTTACAAAAAGTGATGACCGAAAAAGAACTGGTTGACGTGGTCGAATACCTCAGCACGTTGAAGAAAAAGAGCGAGCAGAAGAAAGAGAAATAGATTCTCAAACGAAACGGCACACAACTGCCATTGTGGGGGCGTTACTGAAAAAACGGTTCTTCCTGCAAAACAGGCTTTGGGGGGCCGGACGGGGTCGCTTTGTAGTGGTTGTACCGATTTACGGCATCCTGCCGATTGAAGCGGTCTGTAAGGGCTGGACTTCCCATGACGGCTTCCCCTTTTGAATTTGGGAAATTCTACTCGAACGGAACAAATTCACAAGAAAAAGCTTCTCAGAGGGTCGAAACTCAGGATACAATCTGGATTGAAATTCCGTAACGAGTTGCGGACAGTTACCAACGATGCGCGATAAACCCGACTCGGGAGATGCAACACAATGATTCGAACGACACATTGGCTCGCAGCGATTGCCCTGTTTAGTATTGCAAGCTCTGCCCTTCAAACCACCCAGGCCGGGAATTTGCCTCTCAGCGGGGAGCTGAAGATCTACCAGTCTCCCGAAGGGGAGAGATACGCCTCTGTTGCTCTCACATTGGACAAAAAAGCAGCTGAGGTGAAGCAGGCTCCCGAGCAACTTCTGATTCTGGTCGATACCTCTGCCTCTGCGGTTGGGGAGTATCGCCAGCGATCGATGGCGATCGTCAAATCGCTGTTCGGTCAACTCTCATCGAAAACCCGTGTTGCTGTCTGGGCGATCGATGTTGATCAGACTCCGTTGACGAAAGGGTTTGTCCCGCTTTCCCGCGAAACAGCAAACGGGGTGCAGGCAAAGCTGCAAAAACGGATTCCAGCCGGGGCAACGAACTTTTCTGCTGCGTTGGAGAACGGCTTGAAATCTTTTGACTCTGACAAAACCGCCGCGATGGTTTACGTTGGGGATGGCTACAGTGCGGCTCGATTGATTTCTGCCGAAAGACTGAGCGAACTGGTCAAGCGGTTTTCCGATCGTCAGATTCCTTTGAACAGCTATGTTGTCGGTGCTCAGACTGATATGCAGTTGCTGGGAATCCTCGCCATTCGAAGTGGGGGAGTAGTCCTTGAGGATTCCGCCCAGGTTTCTTCAGAGAAAGCGGCTACCCAGCTTGCACAGATAGTTGGCGAAAAGGTCTGGTATCCTCAAACGATACAGGTGTCGAATAACCTGCAGGTTCTGCCCGCAACAGCACTGCCTGTTCGAGCAGACCGATCTACAATTTATCTGGCACAGCTTCACGGGAAATCGGAACAGGCCCGCGTGTCCCTCGGTGACGCCAATAATTCGGCTTCTGTGAATTTCGACCTGACAAAATCTCCGGCTGAACATGTTGCAGTAAGAGCACTTTATCTGCGAGCGAAGGAAGATGCCGGTTTGAGTGTGCCCACCGCAGGAAATGTTGTCATGCGGGCGGCTCAGGTGCGATTCGAGAATCAGGTTGCCTCCCTGCTGGCTCAGGCGAATCAGGCTGTAAAGCATTCCGATGCGGCCGGTGCGGTCAACATTTCAAAAAGGCTTCTGCAGTTCGACCCTGCCAACCGGGCGGCTAGAAAAATGGCGACTGTCTATCAGGTGGCGATGCTGCAACCGAAGGACGCAAAGGACACAGGGAAACCCTCCATTGTTTCCGAATTGGATGAATTGGAAAAGGAACGGACGGACGCTCCTTCGGACGTGGAAAAGGATTTAATTGAACAGTTCAAGAACAAATCGATCGTTGCGGGGGAAAAGCTCAGTCTGCAGGTTGATCAGGCTGTTCAGGAAGCCAGAGAAATAACCGGACAGGATCCGGTTGCAGCGTTGTCCATCCTGAAGGCGGCTCAGGGGACGGTTCAGAATGCAACAGATATCGATCCTGAACTCAGAAGACAGCTTTTACGCAAGGTCGGACACGTGATTCTCGAAGTTCGTGCCCGAAAAGAGAAGATCGATAATGATCGTATTCGTTACGAGCAGCAACTTGCGGAACAGGAAGCCCGTCGACGGGTTATTGAAGATTTGACACTTGAAGAAGAACGACTGGAACAACTGATCGATCAGGTTCGTGCCTTGATCGATGACGGGGTGCATGGAAACTCCCCTGCTTATATGGACGCTCAGGAAGTGGCGAAGGCTGCTGTCGAGCTCGCTCCGTCGAGCGGAACGGCAAGGGTTGCGCGGTTCACTTCGGTCGCAGCCAAGAATCTGGAAGACGCCCGATACCTCCGGCTTCTGCGGGCAGACCGGTTTTTGGAAACGCTGACAGAAGTTGAATTTTCCCACGTTGCCTTCCCGGACGAACCGCCCGTCCGCTATCCGCCCGCACCTGTGTGGAAAGCACTTACCGAAAGGCGAAAGAAATGGGCATCAGTCGACCTGAAAGACGACAGTCCGACCGAACGACTCATTCGAAAGGCTTTGCAGGAAGATACAGAGTTCAATTTTGTTGATACTCCCCTGTCTGACGCCGTGCAGATCATCGGTGAGCAGCACGGAATCAACATTCGTCTCGACACGCTTGTTCTGGAAGAAGCGGGTGTTCCCACAGACGAACCGGTCAATCTGATTATCTCTGGTATCACCCTGAAAAGTGCGTTGAAAATCATGCTGGAGAATATGCCTAATGAGGAGTTGACCTGGGTTGTCGAAGACGAAGTGATGAAAATCACGACGCAGACCAAAGCCGACGAAATTACACCAACGCGTGTCTATCCCGTTGCAGACCTTGTTATTCCGGTCCAGACACTGGGCGGTCGTGGCGGAGGACTGGTCGGTGGTGGTGGCGGCTTCGGTGGAGGCGGTCAAGGCGGCTTCGGAGGCGGAGGTGGTCTCGGAGGTGGCGGCTTCGGAGGCGGTGGTGGTTTCTTCAGCATCCCGCCACAAAAAGTTGCCCCGACAGCGAAAAAAAAAGGGCTGAATTAGATCAGTTTCGTCTCTCCCGGCTTATTCGGGCAGGTCGAGTTTTATTAGTCACAGAAGAAATGCGGCAGATTGGGAGTCGGTTTTCCCGATCTGCCCTCTTTTTATTCCGGGCTAATACAGCAACATATAACTGTTTTGCTCCCCCCGGAAATACAGACAGCGATGCAGGTAATCAGGATTTCGATCCCTTCTCCCAAATCGGAAAAGAGCCTGCGGAGAAAATCTGGCAGCAGTACTTTCAACAGAATCGTACCGATGCACAAATTCGCAAAGTGATTCAACGGCTTTGGAAGGAAAAGAATTTCAAACAGATTATCGCCGCCCTCCAGGCCGCCCTGTTGTCCGGACAGCCTCAGCCGTGGATGTATGAGGTCTTGGCGCTATCGATGGAAATCGAAAAATATCCGAAAAAAGAAGTCGAACGGATGTTACTTTCGATGACAGACTTCAACGCGACTGATATTCCCAACCTGCTCGGCTCAGCCGCCTATCTGGTTCGCCTGAAAGCCCCCGCCCAAGCGCTGAAACTGTATCGACAGGTTTCCGAAATCCAACCAACCCGACCGGAGCCGTATTTGCTGGGGCTGAAGCTTGCCGTTCAACTGAAACAGATCGATTCCATTCTTTGGGCCGCCACTGGTATTCTCACCTATTATTGGTTCGACGATTATCAACTGCAACACGAAAGAGCGTTGAATGTTCTGGCCGAAACGGAACTCAAGTTGAAAAAAAACAATCAGGTAAAAGCTCTGGTAGCGTTGAGGAAATCCCGGGCTCAAGCCCTGCAGCGCGATCTGCAACTGAAACTGGAGTGGTCGGGAGAGGCGGATCTGGATTTGACCATTGATGAGCCCCTCGGAACGAGATGTTCCTTTTCCAACCGTTATACGCAATCCGGGGGAGCCCTGCTGCATGAAGGTTCCGGCCCGAAACAGGAAAACTGCTACGAACAGTATGTGTGTGCCATTGCCGCATCCGGGTATTACACGGTAACAGTCAGTCACTCGGCAGGAAAAATCGTGGGCAACCGGGCTCGCCTGACTGTCATTCGATATGCGGGAACAGAACGGGAATCAGTTGAAAGAGTGAATATCATTTTTGACAAAGCGGAGAAAAAATATCGAATATCACTTCATCAGGGACGTCGAAAGAAAAAGAACCCCGTCTATATTCCGATTAAAGAAACATGGCGGGCCAAACAGAAACGAACCCACTTTCAACTGCTTTCGTTGAGGAAGTCGATGTCCCGTCCACAGCCGTGGCTCAACCAGATACGCGGAAATCCCGTGGGGGGCGTCGGGTTTGCACCGGTTGTTGCACCGGTTTCTTCCGGAACCTCACTGACGGCCTCTGCAGTTGTTTCCGCCGACCGGAGATATGTACGACTAAGCATCGAACCGCGTTTTACAAACATTACCGATGTGTTCACCTTCAGTTTCCTCAATGGCGGACAATAGAGGTTGAGACCTGCATAATTTCTTCCTCCGACCAATCCGATCTTTTGCGTACGTCGACAAGCTGCCCTTGTGACATCACGCCAATTCTGTCGCAAATCGCCATCAGTTCCGGAAGATAGGAACTGACGAACAGGACAGCTTTCCCGGCAGCGGCCAGCTCACCAATTAACCGATAAATTTCCGCCTTGGTTCCCACATCGATACCGCGGGTCGGTTCATCCAGAAGCAGAATCTCTGCTTCCTGATGCATCACTCTCGCAATGGCCACCTTCTGCTGATTTCCTCCTGACAGATCGCTGACGGGCTGCGCCGCTGTAGTTGCCTTGACCTGCAAACTTTTCATCCACGTTACCGATGCATCCCGTCGTCGTTTCAGGTCGAGAACTCCCCATCGGGAATAGGGATCCAGAGCGGACAGAGTCAGATTGTCTTCAATCGACATTCCCTGTGCGAGTCCCTCCGTCTTTCGATCTTCCGAAACGAACCCCATCCCTTTCCGAACAGATCGTTTCGGAGAAGGGTGAAACGGGATGGTGGCGATTCTGACTTTTCCCTGGCGAATTTCGTCCAGACCATACAGATGCCGCAGCAATTCGGTACGACCTGAACCGATCAGTCCCGATAACCCCAAAATCTCCCCCCGTCTCAACTCGAAAGAAACGCCGGTCGGGATATTTGCCCCGCACAGGTTGTCCGTTTCCAGTAATACGTCACCTGATTGGTGAGGAACCTGGGGAAACAGATCGTTCACTTCACGTCCGATCATCAGACGCACAATATCGTCATCCGTCGTATTTTTCAGTGTGCCACTGCCGACACTGCGGCCATCACGCAGGACAACATATCGATCACAAATTTCACGAATCTCTTCCAGGAAATGGCTGATATAGACGATCGCCATGCCCTGCTGTTTTAACGTGCCGATCACCCGAAACAGTTTTTCGGTATCCTGAGCCGTCAACGAACTGGTTGGTTCATCAAAAATGACAACGCGCGATTCCACAACCAGTGCCCTGGCAATCTCAACCAGTTGCTGCTGGGCAGAAGAGAGCAACCGGGCAGGTGTTTTGACGGAAAGATGAGCCAACCCGAGCATTTCAAGAACATCGAGAATCCGCCTGCGCTGTTCGGTACGATCGAGGAAGCCGAATCGGGACGATTCACACCCAAGCATCAGGTTATCCTCGATACTCAAATCCTCCGCGATGGTCAGTTCCTGATAGATCATGCTGACACCGCCAAGCCTGGCATCGTGGGGATCGTGGGGACTGTAAATCTCACCGGCCAATTTCATTATCCCCTGATCAGGCAGAATGGCCCCGCTGAGTAAACGCATCAACGTGCTTTTCCCTGCTCCATTTTCACCAATCAGCGCAGTCACCTGGCCCGCCCGGACAGAAAAAGAGACTTCATCCAAAGCGACAGTCGGCCCGAAGCTTTTGGAAATATTCGTCATTTCCAGCAAGATATTCTCAGGCGAAGGTTCATCTATCATAAGAATCCCTATGGAGGAGTGGGGGAGACATTTTCTTCGATTCAATCGCCGCGCGACATATTTTTTCACAAAGCGAAGGGAAAGACCACCCCATTGCCCTGGCGGCTAACGGGATATTGCTGTGATCGGTCATGCCGGGAATCGTGTTGACTTCAAGAACCGAGGGTTCGTTCTGCTGATCGAGAATCAGATCGACGCGCGCCACACCGGAAACTCCCAGAGACCGGTACGCACCGATTCCTGCAGAAACAAGCTTCTGTTTGATCTCGGGAGAGATATCGGGATCGACAACGAAATCCGTTGCATCATCTTCGTACTTGGCATGATGATCGTAAAATCGATTCCTGTATTTGATCTGAATGAGTGGAAAAACGGTTTCCTCGAACAGGCCCAGTGTCCATTCGGTGCCCGTTACCGCCTTTTCGACCAGCCCGGTTGAATCGTATTGGAGAGAAAGCCTGATTGCCGCTTCAAGCTCCGAGTTCTGCTTGACCATCGAAACCCCGATGCTTGATCCTTGTGCCTCCGGTTTGACAAAGACGGGGTAGCCAAGTTGCTGTGCCTGTTGCTCGATTTCTTCGAATTCTGTCCGGTCGGTAAAAACGGTTGCGTTGGGTGTCAGGATATTGTGCCGCAGGAAAATCTTTTTCGCTTCCGACTTATGAAACGCCAATCGCGAGGCCGTTGGCCCACTGCCGGTGTAAGGAATGTCTGTTTTTTCGAGAATCGCCTGAACCTGACCATCTTCGCCGAAGGTCCCGTGCAACGCGATAAAAACCAGGTCAGACTGCGGCCACTCGAAAGTACGCAGATCTGTTATAGCTGGATCGATACGAATGACATGATGCCCGAGGGATTCCAGAGCAGTCGCCACCGCGCAACCGCTCTGTAGACTGATGGTGCGTTCCGCAGACCTTCCCCCCATTAAGACAATCACTCGCATGAGACAACTTCCGGGCCTGCTGCGACGTCCCTTCTCCCGGTGGTCAATGAAACAGGGGCTGTCTTCGGGACAGTTCCCTCATGAACCCCGTTCATCCCGTCACCATTTTCATCACGATCGGAAAGGCGATAAAGAGGCCGTAACCGACAAGACCAATCAGGGCGAGCCAGACAATCAAACTGATCAAGCCGACGGTTCCGTTTTTATAATTTTCGATCAGTCGCCACCATTTGCGACGGGAATGCTGCTTGTCGATTTTTTCGTAAAGCGATTTCATTTCCGTCTTACGAGCGCCTTTTTCCTTTTCGAGAATCAGTTCGCTGACCTGTTGCCTGAATTCCGGAACCGTACCAATGCTGACCCACTTTGCCTTTGTGTTTTTGGTGATGTGGGCGGTTTCATCCAGAAGTTTGGTCGCCAGGCCGCGATGTATCTGGTCGGTGGGCATCTTTTTGATCTGCTCCTTGCCGGCACGATCCTTGAAACGAACGAACCAGACCCCCTTCGATTCCTGTGCCTTGCGTATTTGCTGTTCTCTTCCCTGTTCACGGGAAGATTTTGGAGGTAGCGTGACCGTCTTTTCCTGGATGTGGGCAGCGGTCTGCGCTGAAGACTGCACGCTGGAAGGTGTGGCGGCCCCCAAAACAACTTTTTCGTCGGCATCGATGAAACTGAGTGTCTGATTCTCGAGTCCCAATGAAAGCAGATCTTTCAACAGTTCCCCGCAGTTCTGGTAGCGATGTTCCTTCTTTTTGGCGATCATTTTGTCGATGATCAAATCGAGCTTTTCAGGGACCGCCTTGTTCAGTTTTGCTGCCGGAGTGAATTTCCCTTTTTCCTTGGCAAGAATCAGTTCCAAAGTGGAATCCGCCTTGTAGGGTGTCGTTCCTGTCAGGAATTTGTAGAGGGTACATCCCAGCGCATAAATATCGCTACGCAGATCGACATGTTTCGCATTGCGTGCCTGTTCAGGCGGCATGTAAAGAGGCGTTCCCAACCCCGTCCCGGACTGTGTCATCGATTGATCTTCATCAGTCACCTTGGCCAGTCCAAGATCCGCCAGTTTGACCGCTCCATTTTTGGTCACCAGGATATTATCCGGTTTGATGTCCCGGTGAATGATATTCATTTTATGGGCGTGGGCCAAAGCCTGTGCACAGACAATGACAACATGCAGCGCATCGCCGATATCCAGTGTTTCTTTTGTATCGATCCAGTCCTGCATGCTGGAACCGTCGATCAGTTCCATCGCGACATAGTACACTCCCTTGTCTTCACCGACAGCATAACAGCGAACGACATTGGGATGTTCAATTTTCGCCATCGCTCGTGCTTCGCGGATAAACCGTTCGACGAAATTTTTATTCTCCGCGATCGTCGGCGACATCACCTTCAACGCGCATTTTCTGTCAAGACTGAGCTGATGGGCCAGGTAGACGGCTCCCATCCCCCCTTGCCCGAGTTTTTTCAGGAGGCGAAAATCGCCTAGTTGCTGAACTTTTTTCTTCTTGGAGCTGGTCGCTGTTTTTTTGTCCTGAGAGGTAGCGGGCGTGTTCTGATTATCTGTCCGGTTATTGGGCATGATTGTATCTCTATTTTCGAACGCGATGAAAAAGGAATTTTCGAATAGACAGTAAAAAATAAAGGTGCCCGCGTTTTTCCGAGGTCATCAACAGAAGTCGGATTCGATAAAAGGTAACAACGAAAGGAACCCTCCCAGTATGACTTCTACGAGTGGGCAATGCAATTTATAAACGAAAAATCAGAATGGCCGCCCGGCATTATTCCTTCCCTTTTGCGGGAACGACCCAGATGGAATCTGCAATGACATATCCGTTTGTCTTCCTGTTTTCAACAACCACTTTTCCCGGGCTCTGCTTTGAAAAAGGGAAACTTCCCAGCGAAATGAACGCGCCGTTGATAGTTGGCTCCTTTTTCTGGTCGACCAATTTTGTTTCAGAACCGTCCCGGTAATGGATGGTTACGGGAACATTCGAAGCCCGATTTGCATTCTGTGCATAGGAGAGTCGGACTTCGTAGAGGCCATCCCGGGGCACGTTGAATTCAAAAGTGACCGATTTCTTCCCCTGTGCCTGTCTGGAATCGTGCAGGTAGCCGGGGCCGACAAACGAACCAGATGACGAACTTCGTCTCCACATGCCCTTTTTGATCGCCTGAACGTCATCGACAACAATACCGGTGAGTGATTCGGGAACGATGCCAATGCGAGGCCTCCGATATGGTCCTGCGTATTCCAGAACCTGACCATCTTTGAGCAACTGTTTTTTCAGCAACTGATAATCGATTTGCTGAACGGACCGCTGTTGATCAATTGATTGACAGGCCGCCGTGGCTGCGGATTGACCAAGTATCATAAATACGGGTTCCATGCGAATCGAACCGTAAGCGATATGCGATGAGGAGAGACAAACCGGCACCAGCAGGTTCGCACACTCTTTTTCCCGAGGAACAATTGCCGAGTAACTGACGGGATATGGCCCTCCCGGATTCACCTGAATGTCTCCTTCGTTTCTGGCGAACCCTTCCGCGGTCACATAGCGTTGGACATTGTGCGAATCCATGTTGTACGATCCCATTCCGATCGGTTTGGGCGTTTTCATTTTGCGAGTCAGATGATTTTCCGTCATCACAAAATCACTGACCATCCTGCGGGCCTCGCGGATATAAAGTTGATGGGGCCAGTTTTCATTATCGATGAATTCATCTTTGGCCAATCCCCAGGTGTTCATACGGTCTCGAATTTTCTTGGGGACACGCGGATCGTGCGTCAAAAACCAGAAAAACCCCTGTTCATAATCCCGATGCTCGTCAATGATGCGCTGCCGTGTTTCGTAATCGCCATCGGGGTAATCGTAATTCATGCCGATGTTGTCGGTAGAAAATGCCCCGTGATTGTTGGTATCCGTTTTGCGATTGGGGATTCTGTCGAACTTGTTGAACACGCCGTCCCAACCGGTCTGCAAATATCTGGCGAGCAGTTCATAACGCAAAGGATCGTAATTTTTCGGTTTCGGGAAAGGCACACGGTTTTCGGGATGATTGGAAAGACACATACGGAAACAGTAGGCTTGCACGCGGTGGTCTGCCGAACCATCTTTACCGGGGTCACCGCCATGAACTCCCGGAAGCAGTCCACTGCTGCGATCTCCCGGAACAACGAATGCGCTAACCGGGTTTTCAAACTGATGTGAAACCGCATGCGCTTTCTGAACACCATTGAGCGTTTCGCCGTATTGGGAATTTGCCTCTCGACCAATGGTATAACTGACGCCTGATTTGGCCATCAGATCTCCTTCGTAAGTGGCGTCAATAAATCGCTTCCCTCGGAAGCGTTTTCCCGATTCCATTTTGATTTCGACAATCCAGTTTCCGTTCTTGATGACACCGCATTTGAGATCGAGCCGTTCCTCGCGGAAAACCGGAATTCTGTTTTCTGCAATCAACTGCTCATAGGCTTTTTCAGCCAGATGGGGTTCAAAGACCCAGATCGCTTTTTCCTCGGGTTTGTACTTCCCGAAGCTTTCCGCCTTTTCCCATTTCCATGTTTTGGGGTCATCGTACATCGTTTTCAGACGTTGGTAGTAGGAAAGAGCGAGCCCACCAATGACGGTCTTGTTTCCGGAATCGGTATAACCAAGCCCGCCGGAAGTCAGTCCTCCCAAATGCCTGCCCGGTTCAATGAGGATCACCGTTTTACCGAGACGACTCGCCTGGACTGCGGCGATCACCCCGGCAGAAGTACCACCGTAGATGATGACATCCGCACGCTGAACCGCTTCCGATTCTGCCGCCTGAGTCCCGGAACCGGAACAGACCATAAAAGTGCCGGCCAGCAAAATCGCGCTAACGGTCATATTATGAATGCGTTGCTGCTTCATCTTGTTGTATTCCTGTCGCTATCAAATGGAACCGTCTGTTTTCCAAATCTCGGTAATGGGGTTAGGAAAGATGATGGATACCGCGTTGCCGCGTTGCGACTGTCACACTGTAACCAAACAGGCTTACTGGTCGTGCGTCGGTGATACTGCAAAGCACGCACAGGCCACATTGAAAGATTCCCCAACATTATCGCTCGAAGGTGCAATGAGGTGACACGCTAAACAGATTTCCTGAATGGCCCCTTCCGATACTGCCGATAATGTAATGTATAGGCATCGGGATGTCACATTGCCGAGATCATTTCGAGGACAAAAAAATTCAGCCGTCTGCGTAGACCATCACGGTAAATTGATTCAATTGAGGTTGTCCGCTTCCCGTGAGCAGTTCAGTCAGGCAGCCACAGGAATATAGCACAGGTGTTTACAATTTACTTGCCGGGAAAGTCAACACCTGTTAATTATAGCGTTTTCACGTTGAAAAAAGTGGCGAGTGCCGTGTACAATTGCCATTGACGACGGTTGATGTGTCGTCTCTGTCGATGCCGTTTCGTTGTGGCGAGACGGTTGTGTTCCTTCCGAATGATCATGGGGGGCGGGTCTGTCGCTTCCCATTACCCGCCGAGTTGAAGAGGGCTTACGATGCGAGTTTTGTCGTTTGTACTGTTTGCCTGCGCTGCGGTTGTCTATCCCGCCCTTTTGAATGCTGCTTCTCAGGACGCCGACAATGTTTCCTTCGAGAAGCATGTCCGCCCGATTTTGAAGGCCCACTGCCTGGAATGTCATGGAGAAGGGAAAGAGACCGAGGGAGAGCTTGATCTTCGTTTAAGGCGTTTCATTCTGAAGGGGGGAGATTCCGGTCCGGGGATTGTCATCGGTAAACCGGAGGAGAGTCCGTTATACGAGCGAGTGCTGGAACAGGATATGCCGCCCGGCGATACGAAACTGACAGAAGCAGAACTGGCAACAATCAGAAAGTGGATAGAAAGCGGTGCCCGGACATTGCGTCCTGAGCCGGAAACGATCGGCAAGGGTGTTTTCCTGACAGAAGGAGAAAAGAAGTTCTGGTCGTTCCAGCCGATCCGAAAGCCTGAAGTCCCTCAGGTGAAACACGCAGGTCGTGTGCGCACTCCGATCGACGCGTTTCTGTTGAAGAAGCTGGAAGAAAAGAATCTGACGTTCTCTCCGGATGCGGATCGCCGCACTCTCATCCGTCGAGCCACGTTCGACTTGTTGGGACTGCCCCCTTCGCCGAAAGAAGTGGAACAGTTCGTCAACGATAAAGATCCGAAGGCGTATGAAAAACTGATTGACCGTCTGCTCGCTTCCCCGCACTACGGCGAACGTTGGGGAAGGCACTGGCTTGATGTTGTCGGGTATGCGGATTCGGAAGGTTACACGATTCAGGATCCGGTGCGGAAACATGCCTACCGGTACCGCGATTATGTCATCAAGTCTTTCAACAAGGATAAGCCGTTTGATCAGTTTATCCGTGAACAGCTGGCGGGGGACGAGATGCTCAAGCCGCCCTACAAGAATCTGACTCCCGATCAGATCGAAAAGTTGGTGGCGACCGGTTATTTGAGAATGGTTCCCGATGGAACCGCGTCCAGTGGTGTCGATGCGGGACTGGCGAGAAATCAGGTGATGGCGGACGCGCTGCAGGTTGTGGGAAGTTCCCTGTTGGGGTTGACGCTCAATTGTGCGCAGTGCCACAACCATCGGTACGATCCGATCCCGCAAACCGACTACTACCACCTGCGGGCAATTTTCGAACCGGCCTACGACTGGAAACACTGGAAGAATCCGGCTCAGCGACTGATCTCGCTTTATACCGATGAAGATATCAAGAAGGCCGCGGCCATCGAAGCGGAAGCGAAAAAAGTCGAAATCAAACGCAGGGAGAAGGTGAAGGAACTGATCGAAGACGCTCTGACTGACCAGTTGGAACAGCACGCCCCGAAGGAGTTACATCAGCCGTTACGGGAAGCCTACTACACACCGGCAGCCAAACGGACAAAAGAACAGACGACCCTACTCAAAAAGTACCCGGTTATTCTGAAGCTCTCTGAAGGATCGCTTTATCTGTACGATCGGGAAATCAGCGCCAAGAAGAGAACCCTGAATGCGGAGTACGAGAAAAAGAAGAAACAGTATCTCGCACAAGCCAGAGAGGCAGAACTGAAGAAGATACCCGAAAAGGATCGAGCCGCCGCGAAAGCGGCTCTCGTGCGGGCTCCGGCCAAGCGAAATGAGGCTCAAAAGAAGATTCTGGCCCAATACCCGGGCCTTGAGGTAACGCTGGAAAATCTCGCCCAGCACAATCCGAAAGCTGCCGAGGAACTGAAGCAACTGAAAGCGAAACTCGACAAATTGGTGCCCCGTGCTCCACAGTTGGCCAAAATCAGCGAGGAAATCAAGGCGATTCGCGCCAAAAAGCCGAAGCAGGAATTTGTTCGTGCTCTGTTTGAAACCCCTGGTGTGGTTCCGGATACCTTCTTCTTCTCACGGGGCAATCACACCTCTCCAGAACAGAAGCTGGAACCCGCTGTACTGACGATTACCTC
>JALWSL010000397.1 GCA_027080405.1 Planctomycetaceae bacterium | reverse complement strand
GGGTTATCCTTGCCTCGAAAATTACCGGGCCGGGGCTGGAATGGATACGCGAAGGCAAAAACTATATTGATAAAAAAAATATTCTACAGGCCGTTGAAGGCAGCCTGAAACGGTTACAGACCGACTATATCGATCTGTATCAGACACACTGGCCCGATCACGATTTTCCTTACGAGCATACGCTTGAAGTATTGGATGAACTTGTTGTCGAAGGAAAAATCCGGTATGTCGGCTGCAGCAATGAAACGCCTTGGGGCCTGATGAAATCTCTGGCTGCATCGGAAAACTCGCGAACTGTGCGCTACGAGTCGATCCAGAATAATTTCAGCCTGATCAATCGACGATTCGAGGATTCGCTGGCAGAAATTTGCAGACGCGAAAAGATCAGTTGTCTGCCTTATTCGCCCATTGGCGGGGGCGTGCTGAGCGGAAAATATCTGGATGGAAAGTTTCCGGAGGGAGCGCGTTTCAGCAACTACATGAAAAACGGTGGTGAGCGGCAAAAAGTGATGACCGAACGGTTCATCAATGAAAAAAGCCTGGCGACAACCGCTGCGCTACAGGAAATCGCCCGGGAACTGGATGTTCCGCTGGTTGCACTGGCAACGGCCTGGAGTAAACAGCACGACTTCGTCGCATCGACCATCATCGGTGCCAATACGGTTGCCCAACTGGACGAAATTCTGCCTGCCAGCGATTTAACGCTCACGGACGAAACGCTGAGCCGGATCGACGAGATCACGAACCGATACCCCTATCCACTCGGATAGCAGACAGGTCGTGGTCGCATCATTGCCCAGCCTTTGAATGGCCGTCCGCATCGTTTTGCTTCAATCGTTGTTCCTCAATAGCCTCATTATCTCGATTGAAATCGATCGCAGCTCTCCCATTCTGACAGCCCCAATCGTGCGGGCTTCTGGCAGCTTGCGCAAAGTGCGAGAGATAGGATCTGGCCACGAAAGTGATGATCACTCTTCGACGTGCAACGCCTGTTTGGGGCAATAGGCAAAGTGCGCAATGTTTGATAAAGAAACTGCTTAAAAGGAATTCAACGATCCTGTCGAGCCGTTTTCCGACTCAGCGGGGTTCCCAATTGACCGATATATATGAGCGTGGCTCTTTGCGCCTTCGGTCAATCTATCGCGAACATTCAGTTTCGAGCGAAGGAAAGTGGGCATTTTCGATCGGTTACAGGAGGAGGCGAAGTGAAACCAGTTCACATCAATTTGCTGGGACTTGCAGGAATTGTTCTGCTGATCAGCGGATGTACAACAGGCGGGAACCGTCAGCCCGTGGTTGCCGGTCATGCATCGGTTTCCTGTTCATCCTGTGACGGTTCGGGGTACTGCAGACCTCCAATGTGGTATTGGTCGCACGGTCGCTACATTCCCCTTATTGACGACTTCCTGACAAAGCGTGCGGCCCGCAAATGTGCAATTCATTCACTGGCAAAGATGGAAGCAAAGCAGTGTGCAAACAATAACGATTTTCGACAGGGCTATATTCAGGCTTATGAAGACCTCGCTTTGGGAAGTCGTGGATTGATTCCGGCTGTCGCTCCCCCGAAGTATTGGAAGGCTCATAATCGATCCATCAAGGGACACATGAGGGCGGACCAGTGGTTTGCAGGATACCGGGCGGCTCTCTCGCAATCCGGATATCAGATCGCCAACGAACAGGTTACCGTGCCGACCTCCCATGAACCGTTTCAGAATGCGGACGCCAGATACGGATACAATCATACTTCCAGCCAGATCTCCAACTGCGAATGCAGCCCCGGTGGCCATCATGGTCAATATTAATCGTGATCTCGCATAAACAGAAGTGATTTGAAATTGAACGCACACCATCATATTACTCAAGGGTATCCAGACGTCATGAAACTTTTGACGGCTACACAAATTCTGAGACTTCTTCTGCTTGCCACGGCAGGCCTTGCCAGTGGGTGCGCTGCCTTTCGTCCGATCGATGGAGTACCTGCGCGATACCTGGCACCGGAATTGCGGGCCCAGAGCCGCAGTAACGAATCGACAATCGATCTTTCTCTGTTGGCACAGAAACCGCCGCGACAACATCTTGTCGACGCCCAGGATGTGCTTGGCATTTTTATCGAGGGAGTTCTGGGAAATGTCGGCGAGGCACTGCCGGTCAACAATCCTACGACGCCGGACATTGCACCGTCGATCGGTTATCCCATGACGGTAAGGGATGATGGCACACTCTCACTTCCAATGATTGGCAATGTTAATGTGCGAGGGATGACCATCAGACAGGTGGAAGAACGTCTTCGCCAAATTTACACCACCGAGAGAAAAATTCTGAAAAAAGGTGCCGATACGATCATCGTTTCGCTGCAGCGACCTCGGGAAATGCGCGTACTTGTTCTGAGGCAGGAAACAGGTGGCCCCGGCGGTACCCAATTTTCGCAGGGTCTTTCCGTCAATCTGGGACAGACAAAACGGGGGAATGGCCAGGTGGTCCATCTTCCTGTTTACAAAAACGATGTTCTTCACGCGCTGGCACAAACGGGTGGTCTCCCCGGGCTCGATGCGGAAAATACGATCTATATCATTCGCCGTGAGCATCTCGATCCTGTCTCCCCCAACGCGAACGGTACTCCTTCGTATGCGCCAACACCGGCAATTCCCCAGCAACAGCCGCCGCAACCACCTTCAGCAATGGGAAATCAATTTTCTTCCATCAACAATAACGCCCCAGCCAATCCAGATATGCTCCTGGTCGGCTATCACCGCCAGTCAAATTACCCCCAGGCAAATAATAATCAGGTTCAGACTCCGGTTTATTCAAATGGACAACAGCCCGTTGTTCCGCGCTACGATCAGGCAAATCGATTCACCATCGAGCCGGTCACCGCCAGCAATTTCGGGAATCCCGATCCTCTGGCTGAACTGCGTGCCGGTATGGAGCCGACCGGCGAGGAAATCGCATCAGAACAGCTCACATTGCAACGGGAAGTAACAATTGAACCGGCTTCCGCCAGCAACTTTCAATACTCGGCAGAAACTCAGTCCTACGCTCAGCACCCCTATGTTCAGCAACCTTACGTTGAGCACCCTCAATGGGACAGCTCATTAAACGGGTACGGGGTACCGATGAGCGGTACGCCGATGAACGCCCCCGCAATCCCAAACGGAAATACTCCGATGAATGCTCCCGTTAACAATGCCTGGGGGAGCAGCCCTGTCACGAATTTCAACGGGTCTGCCGGGTTCGCATCTGCTCCGTCAACCGATCTCGAACAGTTTTGGTCACAAGTGGATTTGGGAATGGACAATTTCGACCGGGATCCCACAATCAACAATCATAAAGTGATCAAGATTCCTATTCGACTCAAACCGGGAGAGCAGCCTCATATTCGGCCGGAAGATATCATTCTGCAGGATGGCGATATCGTGTTTATTGAATCTCGCGATACCGAAATATTCTACACGGGTGGTTTGCTTGGTGGCGGGCAATTCACGCTTCCCCGGGATTACGACCTCGACGTACTCGGAGCAATCTCGCTGGCTCAAGGGGCACGTCAACAACAGAGTGTCGGCAATCAGATAGGAGGGACTTCTGCCCTCAATGGCGATGTCACCATCAGTGCAAGCAGTGTCATCATTTTAAGACGCATGCCCACTGGAGCCCAGGTGCCGATCAAGGTTGATCTTTACCGTGCCTTGACCGATCCGTCCGAACGTGTCCTGATTCAACCGGGCGACATGGTGATGCTGCGATACAAGCCTCACGAAGCGGTTGGTGCGTTCATCGAACGAAATATTCTCAGCTCGGCTCTGCTGGGAATCGCCTTTACCCAATTCGGCGGCAATGGCGGAAACTGATCGTCTCCCGAAACTTGGAAAATGTTCCGTCAAGGATCCGGGCTCCCATCCAACCGCTCCCCTTGATGGGGAAAGACCGGAAACGGTATCCACGTAACTCTTCTTGTTGCGCGAGTTGTTCGCAGAAAAGTACAGTACCCCATAACGTGCAGCAGCCCATGGTGTTGATTCATGGTGTTGATTCAATGTCGGTTCTGAATCAATTGGGGAAATTCTCCGTCGTGATTTGCCGTAACCACGCCTATAATCATGTTCGATGAACGACGCGGCGATCCTCGGGGCAACACGCAGGTACAACTGCAGCAGGCAGTCGGAAGTTCCTCGGTTTTGCCAGGCTGAATTTCTCTCTGGTGTGAGGTGCATGTGGGCGTTTTATTCATTTTCAAAGAAACTTTTTCTGACCTCGAACAGGAGTGGATTTACCCGGGAAATCTGCGTAATCTGGTAGAGATTCTGTTGATCGCACACGATTCAGGCCCGATGGTTAAAATGGACATCCTTGCATAATGGCTACGCGAAAACTGACGGTAGTGATTTCCCAATCACAAAGTAAAAATCCACAGAAAAAGGAACTGGAGCAGGAAATTGCTGCCCGCCTGCTTATGGAGGCATCAGTGGAAGTGGGGGTTGTCCCACACCTGTACGATATGCATGCTGATCACACCGGGATGCTGTTTCTCAAATCGATTCCCGGCGATCTTGTTGTTCTCTCCTGGCTCTATCCACGGGCAACCCGCTGGATTCTGCATCGTCAGGGAGTTGCAGGCAAAAAAGGACAGTCACTTCTTGTTGATGAAAGCAACGAAGAAACCGGCGAAGAGAGCGATCATGAACAGGCGGGTCAGCACTCGGCAAGTCAGGCGAACAGTAACGCGGGTGTGGGGACAGGAAGCGTCCCGAATCGATTCCTGTACTGTATCGATCTGAAAGTCAGCAGTCAGGTTGATGATTACATCGAGGAAATCAAGCGGATTGCCCAGGAGCAAGCTGTCGAGACGATTGAGCTGACCGACGGGAGTAACGGGAAATCAATTCCGGCACCATCTCGGCAACAGGCCCCGGGAGAAAAGACGACGATCGGCAAGCCGAACGACCAGACAGCCGGTCAAATCAAGCGGCGCTGGTACCCGGTTATCGATTATGAGCGTTGCACGAACTGCCTGGAGTGCATCGACTTCTGCCTGTTTGGCGTCTACGGTGTGAACGATCAGGACTTGATTCTTGTCGAAACCGAGGATAACTGCAAGAAGGGCTGTCCGGCGTGCAGCCGTGTCTGTCCGGAAAACGCGATCCTGTTCCCCGGGCATAAATCATCAGCCATTGCGGGGGCCGACGGGGAGGTCGCCGGGTTGAAAATCGATCTTTCCAAACTGTTTGGGGCAGAATCGTCGATCGATCTCGCCGTCAAAGAGCGGGATCGGGAACTGATCGCCGATGGACGCTCAGCTGTCGGGAAAAATGTCGGCCTTCCCAAACGAAGGGGCGGCTCCGGGGAGCCGCCCCGCTCATTGAAGCCCGATCGGGCGGGGTGGCGACACTCCGTCCACATACGGACCGGGGCACGCGCAGGCAGGCCGGCGGGGGC
>JALWSL010000396.1:4653-5435 GCA_027080405.1 Planctomycetaceae bacterium | reverse complement strand
ATTTGATCGACATATCATGGTCGACTTGCCGACAAAACAGGGGCGAATCGGCATTTTGAAAGTTCACAGTCGAAAAGTCCCGCTGGCCGATGATGTCGATCTCGAAAAAATTGCCTCCAGTACAATCGGCTTTTCTGGAGCAGATTTGAAAAATCTTGTCAACGAAGCAGCGTTGCATGCAACTCGCACCGGGAAATCCGTTGTCGATCAGGAAGATTTCGACGCGGCTGCCGACCGTGTTTTAATGGGCATCAAGCGGGAAGAAGTGCTTTCGGATAAAGAAAAGAAAATGACCGCCTATCACGAAGCTGGGCACGCAATGGTCGCCTGGATGCTGGATGAACTCGACCCTGTCCATAAGGTGACAATCGTCCCCAGAGGGCGGGCCCTGGGTGTGACGCAGTTACGTCCCGATGAAGAACGGCACAGTGTGGGGGAACAGCGATTGCACCAACAACTGGCAATGATGCTGGGAGGACGGGCGGCTGAAAAACTTGTTTTCGATGAATATACCGCCAATGCCTCTGATGACCTGAAACGGGCGACCGACCTGGCCCGTAAAATGGTTTCTCACTGGGGAATGAGTGAGACAATCGGCCCGGCGGCGTTCCGTCATGCGGAAGAGGATCCGTTTCTGGGAAAGGAAATTCACGAAATGCGCACCTACAGCGATGCTACCGCGCATCTGGTGGATCAGGAAATCCAGCGCGTGCTCTTTGCCGCTTCCGAACAGGCATTCTCCATCCTGAAGGAACATCGCGATAAACTCGATAAAATGTCGG
>JALWSL010000396.1:0-4643 GCA_027080405.1 Planctomycetaceae bacterium | reverse complement strand
AAACGAGATCCTCGATACAGAGGAACTGGAAGCAATTCTTGGAGCGAGGAAGACAGAAGAAGACGACACGAAAACCTAGCGCTGCCTGCAGCAGCTGGAAGTTTAACATTTGGGGGCATTTCGTCATGCGAAAAATGACGAAGAATGTTCAACAACAGTTCAAAAGACTGGTACTGATGTCGTTCAGCCTCTGAAACGGCGAGAATGGCTGAACGGAATGTTGATGTCAAATTGGAAATTGATCTATTCCCGCAATAGTGCAAAGCTGAAGACAGGGTACCAATGAATTCACAGGATTTTATTATTTGATACGGAGCGACGATTGTTTGATTCTACGAAGTGCAGTTTTGCGGACCTGGGTTTGAGTGACGAGTGTGTCGCCCGGTTGGAGGAAATCGGCTACGAGCATCCCAGCCCGATCCAAGAAAAATTTTTACCTCCTGCCCTGAAGGGGTTGGACTGTCTGGGGCAGTCTCAAACCGGGACAGGCAAGACAGCATCGTTCATGTTGCCGATTCTGGAGAAACAGGAGAAATCAGAGCAGTTTCCCCAGGCGCTGGTGCTTTGCCCGACACGCGAATTATCCGAACAGGTTGCCCAGGAGACGATACACATCGCCTCTGGGGACAGGCCGGAAATTGTTGTCGTTGTCGGAGGAAGGCCGCTACGAACCCAGGCTCAAAAAATCGAGCGGGGTGTTGATATCGTCATCGGAACCCCCGGACGGGTGATCGACTTGTATAAGCGCAACATCCTCTCTTTCGATCATCTGAAAACGGTCGTGCTTGATGAAGCAGATCGAATGCTGGATATCGGATTCCGTCCGGATATGGAATACATTTTGAAACGCTGTCCCAAACAGAGACAGACACTGCTTCTTTCCGCCACCATTCCGGATGATATCGAGCGAATCGCCCAACTGTTCATGAAAGATCCTGTTCGCATTGATTTGTCCGGCCAGAATGTGACCGCCTCGTCGGTGGACCAGTACTATTGTACGGTCGACGAACACAAGAAGTTTCCCTTCCTGATCAAGCTGCTTTCTGTTGAAAAACCGAGGCAGGTGATTGTTTTCTGTCGGACAAAGCGAAAGGCGGATCAACTCTACAACAAGTTTAGGACCCGGCTGGACAATGTCGCAGCACTACACGGCGATCTGCCCCAGGCAAAACGGGATCGTGTCATGAAAAAGTTCCGTGACGGAAAAGTACGTCTGCTGATTGCCACCGATATCGTTGGGCGCGGGATCGATGTCGGCGGGATTTCCCACATTATCAATTACGACATTCCCGAACATTCCGACGATTACGTCCACCGAATCGGACGAGCAGGCCGGCTTTCTTCCGAGTTTCTCGGAAAGGCGTTCACCTTTGTCACCAAGGAACAGGGCGACGAATTGACCCGCATCGAAATGCTGGTCAATCGAATGATTCCGCAATATCGGCTGGACGACTGAAACCGTCGCGCTGCCTGATCGAAGCGTCTTCCCAATCTCTCTGCATACGTTTTGTCGACAGAAGCGTGCCCTTTCGACTGAATGGCAGGTCCAGTCAAGCAGGTTCAATTTTGATCGGGGATTTCATTACGGCTGTTGCTCTGAGCAATCCACCGGGAAAGTGCCTGTTCGGGAGAAGGCATGAGCAGGTTCAGCTTGCGTGAAAGCGGCATCGCCTGTGCCCGATCCGGAAAGTTGAGGTAATCGAGCAGGCTTGTTCTCGTCTGCGGATTGTTGTGCAACATCCAATGAACCCAGGCCCAGGATTCCGCATAGTCGAGTCGTTGCATTTCGCCAACGGCATCGAGCTGCTCCAGACGTCTGAGATTCGGTTTCCATCCATTTTGCTGCAAACGGGCCAACTCGGTCAGATAATCATCCCGCGGTACTCCGGGCACCGTGGGAAGTTCAAAGTATTCTGCAAACCCCTCGTCAAGCCAAAGCGGAACAGAGGGAAGTGAGGCATGCAAGACGCCATGAGTGAATTCGTGACGCAAGTCTTCGCGGATCTGCTCCGTCCAGACGGTATAAATGGCCAATTTGCGGGACGTCCCAACGAAATAGGCTCGACGTGGCGGCAAACCAGGAAAGTGATTCGCCAAAAAACGGTGATACGATGCTTCATCCTTGAACATGAAAACTTCGACCTGCTTTTCGCCGAGTTCAAGTTCGAGTGTGCGGGCAATCTGCCGACGCAACTCTTTCAATTCCTTAATGAGGGGATCATCGGTATCCAGTTTGACATCGCTATGCAAAATAACGTGATCCGTTTTGATCCGATACTTCCCCGGAATATCATCATCGTTATTGCCGCGAAAGGTGCTGCTGGAACAGCCCGCTTGCAGGCAGAAACAGAGACACCCCACCATCGTAAAAACAAGTTGGACAGTTTTAAGTCGATTCACGGGACGCCTTCAGAATACGGAACCATCGCAGGGAGGAAGATAATTAAATAGTCGCTCCGGCAGTTTCGCAAAACAGGTAAAACAGGGCAAGATCGGTTTTCGGAAGCCAACAGCGCATCAGGGCGTCATGGAGTCAAGACCGGGGCCAGAGTTCGGTAAATCGGCAGAAGGAAATAATTGAATTGAGTCCCACCCAAATGGTGTACATAATACCCAAGCTCGGTGGCATCCATCCTGAAAAACCGTGATAAGTGATATTATCGCCAGTTTTGCCATGCAAGCCGCCTACGTTTTCCGCAACGATTCCTGTTCAATCCTCCGAGAACGACATTTTGACCCTAAAATTGGAAGGTGAATAACCTTCCGACTCGCTTTGTTTCATCCTGGCGAAGATCACTATCCTTACCGCGGAGACAGGTATGACAATTTTATTGCCGGTTGCCTTTATCTCCCACCAGACGCTTTTTCTTGTCGCAGTGATTCCACTCTCGCTTGCGGTCGGCTTCGCTCTTGGCCTGCTCTATGAACGCTGGTATAACTTTTCTGCAATACAACGACTCTCCGGCCGTTTCGAAAAACTGTTTCAATCGGTTTCGAAAACACTGGAAAAAGCGGATCGCGCCTGCCAGGTATTTAATCAGCATCCACAATCCCAACAACTCACGCCCAAACAGCGAGCCACGATCGAGATGCTGGGAGGGAAATTGACGGGAAAACTGAATCGCATCGTTGAGGCCTGTCAGAAGCAGGAAAAAGAGAGGACATCGGACGGCGGTGGCTCAAAAACTCAGGCTGCCTCCAAAAAACTCAAACCGTTCCGCTTACCAGCCTGGGTGCTCAAGCCTGTTGATGTCCGCACAGATTTTCCCGATGCAACCGCCTATCAGAATAATCTCAAACTGTTGTTCGCCGCGATGCAGCAGACAGATATCAAAAGCGCGGTTCTGTTTGTCAAACTGGATCATTACCCGCGTCACGCCAAACGATTTGGCAGCAAGGTAGCCGATTGCTTTGTGAAAAAAGCAGGATCGATCCTGTTGAGAAGGCTTCGCGAAATGGATGTTCTCGCGCAGGTTACGGATGACCTGCTCATTGCGATTTTGCCTGATATTCAAAGTAAAGCCATGCAGAAAATTGCCCATTCTGCCCGTCAGGCGATCCGCTCGCACCGGTTTGTCAATCCGGAAACGGAACAGGAAGTTTTGGTTACAGCCTCCTTCAGCTACACCCTGTTTGGCGAAACGGTCATCAGAAACAAGGAACCCGAACAGGAACTCTGGGATCGCTGCCAGAACGCTCTGGCTGCTTCACAAAAACAGGGACGCTGTCAACTTCATGAGATGACCGACTACGGCATCTCCCGTCTGATCGCAGGTTGAGACACTTCGGATGATCCCACGAACGAAGGCCAATCGAGCCTGGCGATTCGATGAAAAGAAGAAGTCGCCGCACTGCTGTTTGTGCTCCCCCCCCATTGCTCTCCCATCAGGACAAGCCACCCAACCGTGCCAAACGGTCCGGCCCGGAAACATCATCATTGCGAAGCAGTATGCGAACTGACAGGAGAGCTCAATCGGTCCAGGAACGTTATTTCCTGAATGATCAAACTAATCCAGAACAGAATCGGCGGGAGTTGCCGCTTCCGGCTTCGGTTTGCTGCCACTGATTTTAGGTGGTGCCTTCGGCTTTATTTCACCGACATTGAGCCGCCCGGTGAACAATGCTCCCGATTCAACGTTCAAATTCTTCGTGTTGACATCGCCATCAATCTTGCTCGACTGGCGAATTGTCAGCAATCCGTTAACAGTGACCGTCCCTTTGATCGAACCGGCGATATCAGCATTTTCGGCGGAAATATTCCCCTCGATGTGAGCTGTTTTATCAATCGTGATTTTGGCCTTGGTCGCGACGTCACCAATGCCTTTGCCACTCAGCAGGATATTCCCATCGGCTGTCACATTTCCCTCGATGACGGTTCCCTCGTTAATGACATTTTCGTGCTCTGGAGCAGGTTCGTTTTTTTCCACCATATTTTCCTCCGGCTTGGGCGGATTGGCAGTTGATGAGGCGGGCATAGGTGCAACATTTTTTGCTCGGGCTGTCTTGTCTTTGCTCTGGAACATTTTGAACTCCCCTGGCGGATTCCTGAATCGGAAGAAAAGAAACCTGTTCGCAAGAGAAAGGATGTTTTCTCTCAACTGCCCGCTGCGAACAATAACGACTTCACCATTTTTCTGTCGTGC
>JALWSL010000395.1 GCA_027080405.1 Planctomycetaceae bacterium | reverse complement strand
TTTCTGATCTGCTGCATTTTTGAGAACGGGCCACGGCACTTTCAGTTTCTGCTGAGCCAACAGGGGTTGAATGAACAGGAGCCAAGCCGAAACGGCTGCAACAGATCGAAATCGAATGAGAGTATTGATGATCTTTATCCCCATAAAATGGTCGTGCCACAAACAGACGCGAATTTCGCATCTTTTCTCAGTAGAGGAAAATCGCTGCAAAAGAGAAGAAACAGTATTTTCGATCCCGTGACATCAAGTGTCAATACAAACAGGGCAGGGAATCAGATGACTTCACATGCCACCTCGTCTGCAAATAGTCTGCCTTGTGGTGTCAGACGAAAGCTCTGTTCGGTTTCTTCAATCCAGCCTTTTTTCATTAAAGCGGACAACTCCGATTGCAGTAGCGATTCAATATAATGACCAGTCTGTTTTCGTATTCTCGATTTTTCCACGCCGGGCAAGTAACGCAGGCCGATCGCGAAAAGCTCTCTGGCTCTTTCTTCTGAAGTGAGGTCATCGGAGTAATCATCTGGTTGCAGGCCCAACTCGATGCGTTTCAGCCATGTGAATGGACTACGGTGATTCGTTGTGCGAATTCCGTCAATAAACCGCGATGCCCCCGGCCCGAATGCCCAATACGGTTCTCCGACCCAATAGACACAGTTGTGCCGGGATTTCATACCACTCTTTGCAAAGTTGGAGATTTCATATTGCCGATATCCGGCCTCTTCCAACGTTTTCACCGTCCATTGGTACATTTTGATTTCCATCGCCTCTCCCACCTGATGCAGTTCTCCTTTTGAACGCTGGCTCCAAAAGCTGGTCCCTTTTTCGAATGTCAATGCATACGTTGAAAGATGAGCAGGCTGCAGGCTGATCGCCTGCTGAATTGTCGTTTTCCAACTGTCAATCGATTGGCCCGGCACTCCATATATCAAATCGAGAGAAACATTCGGAATCAGGGTGGAGAGTTGCCCGACAACATCGATTACCTGCTGCGGTGTGTGTTGACGCCCAAGTCTTTCAAGAATTTCGGGATCGAAAGACTGGACCCCCAGGCTGACCCGGTTGACACCCATTTGATGGAGAATCCTCTGTTTTTCGATGCTTAATCCATCCGGGTTTGCTTCAATGGTTACTTCCGCTCCTTCTTCCAGACGAAAATAACGCAGTAAAATGGTGAGCAGTTTTTCCAAATCGGCAGGTGGAAGCATTGTTGGTGTTCCTCCCCCGATAAAAAGTGTCTCGAGTTGAGGAGGTGTACCGTAACATTCCAACGAACGGGAAATTTCCAGATCAATCCCCTTCAGAAAGCGGGGGACAAGATCGTCTCTACCTGCGATAATCGAAAAATCACAATAGCCACATCGTTTCAGGCAGAACGGAACATGTATGTACGCAGAGCGGGGCTGTTGATACCCGATCACTTCCTTCGTAGCCATATTTGATTTCGTGATAAAAATGCTATTTGACGCTGCGCAGCCGAATGCCGTAAATCTTGACCGGTTTGGGACCGTATTGGGTATCGTACGTCCCCAGTATGATGTCGCCGTCGTGAACAGAGGCCAACTCCACCTCATCAAGCAACTGGCGGTTTCCAATCGACATTGAAACCTTGTTCCCGATCACTCGTAATTTCAACGCCTCTTTGCCTCTTGATTCATAACGGCCAATTTCGTAATCACTTCCGGCCACTCCCTTTTTATTCCTGAATTCAGTGATAAACCAGGGACTGCCGCTTGTCTTGAGTGTGACATTGTAGATCCCATACCCGTGACCGTCATCATAACCAAACAGAAGAAACCAGCCGCCGATACCCCTGGCATCAACGCCTGCCTCCAGTTCAAAATTCTTTTCACGTCCCAGTTTAATGGCAGCGGCACGACCGGAAATTTGCCTTAACACTCCCTGAGAGGTTCCCCATTGACCATCACAGATAACATGATTCAAACGATTGACATCCTTTTCGTAAACACCGGTAATGACGAAGTCTTTAAGAGGCTGGATTTTTGATTTCAATGGCAGTGGCTTCGTCCCGATTGCTTTGGAAGAGGCTCGAAACAGATACTGCCACTTACCAAATTTGACGCCGTTTTTCTCGCTCCCCCACACCGCTTCGCATAACAATAGAAAGATGCCCAGCAAGAACACAGGAACAATAAAGCGAAATGTACCGGACAGTCTCATGGTGGGCAATCCTCTCTCTCAAATAAAACAGTCTGCCCAAAGAGTAACTAAAAGTAAAACCGGAAAAAAGGAATACAAAGGCTGCTAACCGTTTTACCTGGTAGAACGGAGAGACTTGATTCAGAAATTGGAGCAGATCTGAAAAGCGAAAGGTTTATGGCAGTTGGCGATTCTACGACCTGATCCAAAACATTTCTTTTCAGTGCTGTTGGCCTTGGGCAAAGCCATTTTCTGCAGGACGATTGCGAGAATTGGGCGAAACTCTTTAGTACCCCTCTCTCTGCCAGAGAAATAGAACCTGTGCGGAAAGCTAAATTCCCTTGAGGAATTCGTTGAATGCAGCGTCTTCGCTTTGAACCGGCTTTTCGTCATCCGAAGGGCTGTTCGCCGAAAGTGGAACTTCATCTATTTCAGGTTCTGCAGTCTCTTCGGCCGCCTCTCGAGTTTCTTCCAACATATCTTCCGGAATGGTTTCTTCTGCAACCTCTTCAATACTGATCGGGAACTCTTCCAACTGTTCTTCGTCCTCCTGATCAGGTTGATCAGTCTGCTCCGGGATTACGGTAGCCTGTCCACTCTCTTCGTCGAGATAGTTTACCTGAAATGTGGCAGGGCCCATTTGAATCCGGCTGGCTGGGGGGACGGAAATTTCCTGATGCGATTCAACCCGAACTCCATTGACAAAGGTGCCATTGGTAGATCCCAGATCAACAAGGATCAACTCAGAATCGTCGATTTCAAGCCGGCAATGCTCTCGGCTAATCTCATTGGAAATAACCCGAATATCACACTTTTCATTTCTTCCGATCAGGGCCTTGTCTCGGATGACCAATCGGCGAACACTCGATCGCCTGTTGCTGACAACCAATTCTACGTACATGCGAAACACCCCGTCGTTAGCCCTGATCCGAAAGCCACCCTCGGCATACAACTACCGCACAGCGCCGCCTGTGGTCGACTCCATCACCCATTACCGAAAACTCCAAACACAAATCCCGCACAAGGTCGGGCACACCTCCCGGTGCCAGGAACAGCACCTGACGCGCAACGCACCGACTTCTTCAAAATGGAACCGGCCCGAATTACCATCTGCTCCCCAAACCCCTATTTCAAGGTATCAATGAATCGCCATGTTTTCAATACATTTCCATCCTGTTTTCTTTTCCCTCCACTGCTGCGCTCCACTTAAAGTTTCCCAAGCATTTCGATCGCTTTACTTTCAAAGACTTTTTGCCATTCCGGGGCGAGTAGACAATCGCAATCCTCCTGCGCTCCCCAGGGGTTAAGCAATTGTCTGGCTGTCGGGGCATAATAGATATATCCATTGGTGTAGCCGGAGATGAAGGTTTTTTCATGCGGGGACGCTTTTTTCAAATTTAATCCAATTTGAACCGTTAATTCTCCGGGAAAAGTCAACAGAACAAAATCACCGATTCTGAGAGCGACCAGTTCAACATCGATGTTGCGTTTTCCGCTTTTCAGCATCGCCGCCTGGTGTTTTTTTAACAATCGCAGGTTGGTGTTGATGCGAGTGAGCTGCTCCATTGTGTAAATGTTTTTCATATATTGCTTGATGTTGTTGCGATTGGTGCTGTCGAGTTTCTTCAGTCCGGTCTTTCCAATTTTTTCTTCCTGCAAATATTCGAACGAGAGTGTCGCGGGATACTTTTCGGATAATTTGTACTTGACGGCCAATGGCAGGAATGATTTCAAATTCAGCGTGGTGCCCCGCAAAGAATTCAACAAGCGGATTCGTTCGTCTTCCATTCTCGCGATTCGTTGCGAGTAATTGGCCCCCGGCAGTTCGATCACTTCATTAATGACTTCGAGGCGATTATCGGGATGACAATCGATTTTTCGAAGCGCCTTCAATGTACTCAAGCCCAGCAGATTCCCTTGCGGTTGTGCGTCGCGCGGGTAATCGACATCCTTGTAATGGGCCGGGTTGATATCGCCGCCACATCCCTGCAGAAACAGGGCAACGGTTCCCTCACCCATATTTTCTTCGATAACCCGGGACGAGAACCCGGTGATATCTGCTGTGTTTCCCCCGTTGGGAACTCCCTGGATCGGATGGCAGGCAAACTGGTAGAGGACGGCCAGCGTACGGCCGTCAGTTCTGTTCAATCGCAAAATCCCAATCTCCGGATCAATCGGCCCTACCTTTGCGACCTCGGCATCGGGGGGAAGCGAGTATGCATGACGGACGTCGATTTCAGAACCATCAGCCATAATCAGTCTGCGATTTTCCTGAATACGGTCTTCGTACCCACTGCCGACGCCGACGGTCACGGGCACCATATTGGCTGCCGCCTGCTTGATCGCTTTGACAGTCAACTCCTCATGATTATCGCAAATAATCGAATGACAATGACTGGCATTGAACAGCATGTTTTGTGGTTTGATGCCCAGTTCTTTTTCAATTTGCGCGCGTACATTGCCAAGGTAACTGTTTTTTATTCGCCCAATTTCTCCAATCGCGACCACGTCCACAGAAATGATGGCTACAGTTTCTCTGTCATTCCTGAGAACCAGAGCCCGCACATAACTTCGGTCATTGATGAGTCCCTCCGGGTGGGTAATGTCAATCTTCGCCACTCCAGCAGTTAGGCCCTGCCCCCAAACCGGCGCGGTGTTGTATAAACCGGTCAGTAACACGGTCGTGCATAAAAACTTCGTGAAAGATGAAAATACAAAAATTGAGGATTTCGAAGATGTCGTATTCATTGATCTTCCCACCAATAGTTGAAGAAGCGGAAAACGTTCGAGCGTACGATTCAGAATATCAGTTGGTTTCCAGAAGGTACCTTACTTTATATGTTATAGATTGTCCAAGTTAGACGCTTGTCTCGGTAGTCTGGGGATTATTCTTTCGAAAAGGGATTGTAAGTTAAGATGAAATTGCACACCGATCCAAAATGCGGTTTTGGCTTGATAACGTTGTTGAGCCTGTTGGGTGTTCTAGCCGTTCTTTTTCCGGCAGCCGAACAGGTAACCCGGGCTGATGATCCGGCAGCTACGGTTTTACAGCAGACAGAGACTCATCGCTGGTACAAGGGGAATATGCACACGCACTCGCACTGGAGTGATGGCGACGACTACCTCGAAATGATTGCCCTGTGGTACGAACAGCATGGCTACCAGTTCCTGGTCTTTACCGATCACAATACTCTTGCCGATCAAGAACGCTGGATTGAAGTTGAAAAAAGCAAGGGAGGGAAAAAGGCATATGACAAATTGATCAAGCAGTATCCTGGCTGGGTTGAAAGC
>JALWSL010000394.1 GCA_027080405.1 Planctomycetaceae bacterium | reverse complement strand
CTTTTATTTCTGTCGACGTGCGTTGTAAAGTTGCAAACTGAAAGTTAGGATTTGGACTATCGGTCCGAATGGATACGCCTTTTCTGTCATTTTATATTTCACCGCAGTTCGTCTTTTAGACTTCAACAACTGTTGATCCTCCCCGTTTTTTTGAATCCTCTTTGGGGTTTTCGAATGACAGGGGATCTATTTGTCTTCTCGAAAAAAACTTCATGTTGAACGTGAGGTTTCGAGAACTGCTCAAGGACGAGTTCTTCATGCCCAAGCAGGGGCGTCCTGGTTTTTCCATTTTGATTGACCAGAGGCAGGTAGGAAGAACGATGTTGCAGACTGATCGGGGGCCTTGGCGCGCTTTGTGCCTGTGGCAATCCGGTTCTGATGAGCGGTAGAGGGGTTGCAAGATGCTTCCCGAATGGAGTCAATTGAACAACGATGGTTCGCCAGGTGGGAACGCCACCACTGATGTGCAGCTTTCAGAACGTTTCCTTCAACGTCTCGAACAGACGATTGGGGAGTCGCGTTACGAACAATGGTTTGCAGGGCAAACGGTTGTTTCGTTTTCGGGTGATGTTGTCACCATCGGCGTCAAAAGCCCCTTTTTGATCAAGTGGTTAAGACGTGAATTTACTGAACCTGCGCTGGAAGCAGCCAGAGAGTGTGTTGGCATTTCGGCTCAGGTTCGATTCGATGTCGATCCCCGTGCGATGGAACTGGCCACCTCGGCAGTGACACAGCAACCCCGCTCCGCTAACAAACCGGGCTTGGGCGATAAAAAGGATACGGATGCCGAATCAGTCCCGGGTTCGCAGAAGCAGCCGGAAAAAAAACGATTGCCTCCCAGGCGAAGGCGATTTGCCCGATTGGATGATTTCATTTCCGGCAGTTGCAATCGGGTTGCGCTGTCGATGGTTGATATCATCTGCAAACAACCGGGGGAGCAGTACAATCCGCTCTATCTGTATGGTGGTGTCGGCGTAGGAAAGACGCACTTGGCGGAAGGAATTCATGTGCGTGTCCGGGAATTGCATCCGGAGCTTCAAGTGACGTACCTGACGGCAGAAGCGTTTGCCAACTTTTTCATCAAGGCATTGCGGGAAAAAACCCTACCGGCTTTTCGCAGACGCTTTCGTTCGATCGATGTACTGATTGTCGATGACATCGAATTTCTGAATGCCAAAAAGGGTATTCAGGAAGAATTTTGCCACACTATGCAGGAATTGCTTTCTTACGGGCGTCAGGTAGTGATTGCAGGAGATCGGCATCCCCGCATGTTGACGAACATTCGTCCCGAGTTGAGTACCCGCTTTTTGTCCGGTCTGGTGATCCGGTTGGAAGCACCTGATCTGGAGACACGAAAAGAAATTGTCAAAGACCACGCCAGACGCTTTGAACTGGACATATCGGAAGAAGCGGTTCATTTTGTGGCGAAGAAATTCACGCGAAATGTCCGTGAACTGATCGGGGCAATCAACTGCCTGCAAACCTATCATCATCTTTCAAAACGTCCGGTGGGGATCACGGCAGCCCGCGAAGTTTTGAAAGACCTGGAACGGGATTGCCTGCAAATTGTTCGAGCTTCCGATATTCAGCATGCCGTCTGTGAACTGTTTGGTGTCCAGAAGGAAGCACTCCTTTCCTCCCGCCGAACGCGCGAACTGTCTCAACCACGCATGCTCGCGATGTATCTGACAAGACAGTGGACACGGTCAGCCTATCACGAAATCGGTCAACAATTTGGCGGCAGGAATCACAGCACGGTCATTTCGGCCGAGAAAAAAGTGAAGCAGATGATTGAAAAAGGCGAGTTGCTTCAGGTCGCCAATCGTCACTGGACTGCCCAGGAAGTTGTTTCGATGATTGAGGAACAGCTACAGGCCGGCTGAGACGGCGTCAGCGCCACAGCAACTTGGCGCCACTGTATTAGAGGCCACAGCATTAACGACACAGAACGACTGACACGGCACGACTGACGCAGACCGAGGGACTTTCCGAGCGAATACTCCCGCTGTTTGGCCACTTTCACCATCAGTTCTTCCTTCAGGCCGCCCGCATACTACGTGAACAGCATTTGCAAATCGTCCTGCGTCAAGTTTTTGAGCAGGCGGGAGTTTTCCGCCAGGATGGCGTCAGCCAGTTTCCGTTTGTTCGTTTGCAGTTCCGCAATTTTTTCTTCGATGGTTCCCCGCGTGATCAGGCGGTAGGCGAAAACATTTTTTGTCTGTCCAAGGCGGTGCGCCCGGTCGATTGCCTGAGCTTCTACAGCCGGGTTCCACCAGGGGTCAAGCAGAAAGACGTAACCGGCTGCCGTCAAATTCAACCCGAGCCCTCCCGCTTTGAGGCTGATCAGGAAAATGGGGATATCCGCATCTTCCTGGAATGCCTGCACGGCTGCATCGCGATCTTTTGTGCTGCCATCGAGATAGACATAGCGCAGATCGTTCTTGTCCAGATGCTGTTTCACAATGGCCAGCATCGAAGTGAACTGCGAGAAAACGAGTGTTTTGTGCCCTTCTTCCTTGAGTTCTTTCAGATGCTCAACCAGAACCTCCATCTTGGCGGACGATTCTCCGGATTTCGATTTATCAAGCAGGCCCGGATGGCAGGCGGCCTGTCGTAACCGAAGTAACGCTTCAAGAACGTGCATTTTCGTTTTTCCCAGTCCATTTTCCTCAACCGAGTGAAAGATGGATTGGCGGTAGTAATCGCGAAGTTCGTTGTATGTTTTCTGTTCGGCCTCGCTGAATTCGCAATACAGGGTTTCTTCGACACGATCGGGCAGATCCTTGGCAACCTTTTCCTTTGTACGCCGGAGAACAAATGGTTTCAGGCCTCCCGCGACGGTTTCCGTCAACCGATTCGTATCGGTTTCGTTGCTCAACGATTTGAAGACGGAACTTCTACCCAGCAGACCCGGATTGAGGAATTCAAAAATCGACCACATGTCTCCCAGGTGATTTTCGATCGGCGTTCCGCTCAGGGCCAGTCGCTGTCTTCCCCGAAGAAGGCGTGTTGCCTTGGCAACCTGGGAACCGGGATTTTTGATCGCCTGTGCCTCATCCAGAACAATGCAGTCGAATTGCTGATCCTTCAACGCCACGATATCCCGGCGTAGCGTCGCGTAAGTGACCAGAATCATGTCGTACTTCTGAAACTGATCGCGTAATCCCGCCCTTTCGCTGCCGGAATATTCGAGCGCTTTCAGGTGGGGAGTGAATCGCTCGATTTCACGTTGCCAGTTGAAAAGCAACGATTTGGGAACGACAATCAAGCTGGGATCGTGATCTGCTTTCGTCTCGTAACGCCGGGAGAGAAAAGCGAGTATCTGGATCGTTTTCCCCAAACCCATGTCATCAGCCAGGCAGCCTCCAAACTGGAATTCTTCGAGGAAACTCAACCAGCCAAGCCCTTCCCGCTGATAGTCCCGCAGTTCTCCCTGAAACGACTTCGGTTCTTCAACCGGTTTGACGCCGCTGAATTCCGCCAGCTTTTTCCGCCAGGCGACAAATTTTTTGTCGTAGTTCACATTTTCCTGAGTCGCCAACAGGGCATCGACAAGAGCCGCCTGCGAACTGGAGAACCGTAACGCCGACTCACCATCGCTTTCAGCTAGGCTGAGCAAAACACCGAAGCGTTCTTTCCATTCTTCAGGAATGAACCCGAGTGAGCCATCCGAAAGCTGGATCGTGCGATCTCCTCTTGCCAGGGCAGAGAGCAAACTGGGAACTGACACCTGCAGTGAACCGTATTCGACATTGCCGGAAACATCGAACCAGTCGATCCCGGATTCCACACGGAAAGTGACTTCGCCGGGCTGCCGGAACGGTTTGTCGTCGGACAATATTTCCCAGCCTGAATCAAACAGGCCGCGCAGAATATCAGTCATATCCCGCAAGGGGATCTGCAGGTCATGCTTGCTGCCACCGCGATCACCGATTCGCAACGCCCCCAAATCCTGAAGCTGGGTCCAGTACTGTTTCTCTTTTTTCATATCGCGGACAACACAGGCCTGTTCGTCTTGTAGCGAAAGCGCCCAGCTATGGGCGGAACCACGTACGACAAGATCGCCATACTGAAATTCGACATCCGCCTGTATTCGATCTTTGGCGACGGCCCCTCTTTTTGAAGAAGGCGTGAACAGCCTGATGCGGGGTTTCGGTTCGATAAACCTTTCTTCCAGCTTCCATTGATCCGGCAGATGCAGGCGTGGCAGATTGGGAAGAGTCATCAACTCGTGAACAACCAGTTGTCCTTCCTGCTCACTGAATCTGGGAAGATCGTGGTTTCGATGTGCTTTGACCCACTCGAAAACAGAAAAATCTTCCAACGATTCAATGACCGTCCCCATGATTGCCCAACCACCTTCCACCAGCAGCTCGGCTTCCTGCAACGGTAGGGAATCCTGTTCCCGCATCAATCGAGGGACAATTTGCCAGCTAGCCGATGCTTCCTCCAGATCGCTACCGCTCTCTCCCGTTTTTTCCATGGTCAGGCCAAGTTGCCACGTTTCTGATGTTCCCCACGTCAGGGGCTCGGACATTTTGTCACCTTCATACAGCATTCGGAGTCGGCCGGTGCTGCACATGCGGGGCAGAAGGATCTCGGAAAGAGAGTGGGGCAAGCGAAAACGGTTGGGCAAATGCTGGTTACCCGGGTTTCCAGCCGGCTTCGATCCACCCGGACGATCCTGAATTCCTCCCAACAAATGGGCGAGAATCGCACGATCGTCTGCATCTGGCAAGGATTCCAGTCCACTGGTTTTCAATTTCAGTGGCTTTATTTTTCCCCAACCTCCGGTAGTGCGGCGTTGAGATTCGACAATTTGAAGAACCAGTTGCCCGGTCTTCCAGCTTTCCGAAACGTTAATCTGGTAGGTGATTTCGGAGGGGGAAGTTTTTGTTTCGTTCACAACTTCCCGTACCTGCATCTGCTCGCGAATGGCATGCAGTTTTTCCTGCCATTCCTGTTTGGGGGCCGGGCGTTCAGCAACTGAAGTCGCCGCATTTTTCGTTTTGGCCTTGCGTTTTTTTGTGCCGAAATCAACGGGCGGAAAATAGGCCTCCTCGCCAAAATCATCATCCCAATCATCGGACAGATCGGGACTCGTCTCCGGGATGAATGGTGGAATCTGGCCCGGACGGGGAGTCCCCGTCAAATAGCCTGCTTCATCGACAGCGAGAATCGTGGCCCAAACATACTTTGTCGTTGTAGCCCGTTTCGTCCCTGCAACCGAACTGCAGTGAAATTCCAGTGTTCCCTCGCGACGATGCAGATGAATGGTATGCTCCGCTCCATCGCGTACGGTGGCGTAAACATCATCCGCCGTGACATGGGTGATCGAAACTCTTCCATCCTTCAGATACGCTGCTCCTCGAAATCGGACATCCGCCCGAAATTGAGATTCCAAAATCTCCGCTAACGCCACAACTACCTCCGAAAACTCCGGTAAAAATTACCAGAGA
>JALWSL010000393.1 GCA_027080405.1 Planctomycetaceae bacterium | reverse complement strand
TCTCCTGACTTTCTCCCGGTAACGTGCCGGGCTTTGAAAATAATTCATTGGATGCATATCGACACTCGCAGGCAAGACAATCGCAGGATTCCCAACCCCTCGCAAATGCGGGACTTACAGGAGAAACCCTTTCGAAATGAAAACGGTTGTTACCCAAAGACCGGTAGAAGTTCACCACGCAGGAGGCGAACACACGGAATCTACTCGCAAACAGATCCGCGGTTCATCACTGCTACTGGCTGGTCGAGGGGTTTCTCTGGTCATCAACCTGCTGACACAAATTGTAGTGATTCGATATTTGACACGGCTCGATTACGGGGCCTTTGCCTGGTCTTTTTCCGTTATAGAAATGGCTGCCTTGGGGGCAGCTTTTGGAATGGATAAATCGCTTTCGCGATTTGGTGCCCTGTATCACCAACAAGGCGATTTTCAACGTTTGTGCGGTGTTCTGATTCTATCGTCCGGTGTCGTCTTGACATTAGGGACACTTGTTGCCGTTCTGGTCTGGGCTTTCTCAAGCGAATTGGCAACTCTGCTGGGGATTGATCCTGTGACAATCAGCCTGCTTGTCACGCTGATTATTCTCGTACCGGTTAATGCATTCAGCAGCGTCTCGTTATCAATATATGCTTTTTTGGGCAAAACGAATACTGTTTTTGCGCGTCGACATCTGTTAGGACCGGGAGCCCGTTTGGCTGGGGTTATTGTTGCCATCCTTCTTCACGGAGGTTTGCAATATATTGCAATGGCCTATCTTTTTTCCGGTTTGCTTGCTGTGCTGATCGACGCGATGCTTGTTTCTGTCTATTTGCGCGAAGAAAAAATCCCGCAGAAAATGAGAGAGCATCGACCTGTTGTTCCCTTGCGGGAATTTTTTGGCTATAGCCTGCCGCTGCTGACATCAGATGTTGCATTTCTTGTTCGTGGTACATTTATCGTGTTTATGCTTGGATGGCTGGCTGAGACAACCGCTTCCGCTTCCTTTCGTGCTGTTTTACCGATTGTCAAGCTGAATGAGTTGATTCTGATCAATTTTTCCCTGCTGTTCATGCCGCTCGCAACGCGATTGTTCAGTCAGAAAAAAGAAGATCAACTGAGCGAAATGTTTCAGAGAACTTCCATCTGGGCGATGGTGTTGAGCTTTCCCATTTTTGCGGTTTGCGTCACTTTGGCACCCACGCTGACTCTATTGCTATTCGGTAAAGAATACACGGATGCTTCAGCAATACTTGTCATTCTTTCGGCGGGCTATTTTATTCAATCGATGTTCGGCTTCAATTCCCAGTTGATGAAGGTACTGGGAATGGTTCGTACTTTTATGGCATTGGATATTCTTGCGACTGCGTTTGCTCTACTGATGTGCTGGTGGCTTATTCCACTTTATGGTGCCCAGGGAGCTGCAATTGGTGTAACTTCAGCCATTATTCTGCACTCGTTAAGCAAGTATCTGGCCGTCAGGTTTCGGACCGGTTACATACAGAAATCAACCGATTTCAACAGATCATTTTTCATCACAGGAAGTTTTGCACTGTTTCTGATTCTGGCTCAATTGCTATTTGAATTACACTGGAGTGTCGGCCTGTTACTGGCGGTTTTCAGCACCACAATTGTTTTCAGTCTTAACCGCCATGCCATGGATATTGCCTCATTCTTCCCAGAGCTTGAACGAATACCTTTGGTCGGCTCCTGGCTTTCGACATCTTGCGACAAACCTGTCGAAAGGGCAGAAACATCAGAATCGTGCAATGCAGCCCGCACTTGCAATACCTTGAAAATCGCGTACATGATGTCCCGATTTCCGAAAATCACAGAAACATTTGTGCTTTTTGAAATGCGGGAAATTGAGAGGCAGGGGCATCAGGTTGAGGTTTATCCATTACAGCGGGAGCGTACCTCTGTTATCCACCCGGAAGCAGAAGCATATGTCGAACGAGCCTTTTTCACTCCCTGGATATCTCTGCATATTGCCGTCGCACATCTGTTTTTTCTGTTGAAAACGCCTGACATCTATTTCAAAACATTGTTGAAGCTACTCAAAGCGAATTGGGGCAGCAAACGATATTTTGTGGGAGCAGTTCTGTTCTTTCCGAAAGTTGTTTACATGGCCCGTTTAATGCAAAAAAGGAGAGTTGATCATCTGCACGCCCATTTCGCTTCCCATCCTGCAATGGCAGCCTGGGTGATTCATCAACTGACCGCAATTCCCTACAGTTTTACTGCCCATGGTTCGGACCTGCATCGTGATCAGCACATGTTGCAGGAAAAAGTCGCTGATGCAAAAGCAGTTGTGGCAATTTCCAATTACAATCGTCAGATGATCCTCGATATTTGCGGTTCACGCTACGAAGCGTCGGTGCATCTCGTGCATTGCGGCGTCGATCCACAAGAATTCAAGAGCAGGGAATACCCGACTCCTTTTGAAACCGGCAATGGTCCGTTCCGTTTTGCCTGCATTGGAACTTTGCATGAAGTCAAAGGACAGCGGCACCTTCTGGAAGCCTGCTGCAAACTGAAAAAAGAGGGGATTGATTTCCAATGTCATCTGGTCGGAGACGGGCCGGATCAGCAAATGCTTGAAGAACTTGTTTCACAAACGGAGCTTGGCCAATACGTCCGATTTGAAGGCCGTAAAACGTCAAGGGAAATTCAGGATTTGTTGCAACAAACAGATGTGCTGGTTGCTCCGAGTGTTCCAACAAAATGCGGTCGACGCGAAGGTATTCCTGTCGTATTGATGGAAGCGATGTGCAGCGGAGTATCCGTTATCGCCAGTGATCTTTCCGGTATACCCGAAATTGTTATCAATGAACATACGGGCTTACTCACTCCACCAGGGGACTCCAACGCGGTTGCACAAGCACTGTTGAGAATGTACTACGATCAGCCACTTCGCCAACGATTGGCAGAATCCGGCCAGAAGAAAGTACTTGATGAATTCAATCTTCCAGTCAATGTCCGATCGCTTGTCAACCTTTTGAATCAGGGCAGGTGCTCATCATGATCGAAACACTTTTCTATCTGTTGGTTGGAATTATTTTTTGGGCTTACATCGGGTACCCACTGGTCGTGCTGCTTCGTGGTATGATTTGGCAAAAAGCATACCTTTGCAAGCCCGTCACTCCCGGCGTGAGCATGATTATTGCCTGTCATAATGAAGACGAGGGAATTGAAGCGAAGCTCAATAATATTCTTTCGCTCGATTATCCAGGCGATTTACTGGAAGTTATTATCGCCTCGGATGGCTCAACCGATAAAACGGAGGAAATTGTCAATCGTTATGCCAGCGATCGAATACGTTTGATTTGTTTGCCCCGTGGCGGCAAGGCAGCTGCTCTCAACGCAGCAGTAGCGCTGGCAAGCGGAGAAATCCTGCTCTTCTCAGATGCAAACAGCATGTATCGGGAAGACGCCATCCGAAAAATCGTTCAGCCTTTTGCGGACATGAGTGTAGGTGGAGTGGCCGGAAACCAGGTTTATCGCAGTGCCGAACGTACTGGAATTGCTGCCGACGGAGAGAACAGCTATTGGAATTTCGACCGGATTCTGAAAATCGCTCAAACTCGTTCAGGAAATGTGATCTCCGCAACAGGAGCAATTTATGCAATTCGTCGTCATCTGTTCCAGAAAGTCCCCGAGGGTGTTACGGATGATTTTGTCACTTCGACACGAATTATTGCACAGAAAAAAAGACTGGTTTTTGAACCCGAAGCGATTTGCTTTGAACCTGTTGCAGGATCAGCCAAGGCAGAATTCGGCAGAAAGACCCGCGTGATCACCCGCGGATTGCGAGGCATTATCGAAATGCGTGAACTCCTTAATCCATTCCAGTACGGGTTTTACGCTCTGCAACTATTTTCACATAAAGTATTGCGACGGCTGGTTGTCTTTCCGCTTATTGCACTGGCGGTAATCTCTCCATTTCTATGGGAAAAAGGTTGGTTGTTTCAGGGCGCAATACTACTTCAGGTTGCAGTCTATTCTGCTGCAATTGCGGGATTGGTAATGTCACGGTTCAACTTGAAGTCTCCAAAAGTTTTGTCGGTTCCTTTTTACTTTTGCATGGTGAACGCAGCTGTTGTTGTCGCAGTTTACAAGATTTTGCGCGGAGAACGCATTGCGATATGGAGTCCGGCACGGGCCGATGATTCATCAACCAATGCACGGGAGGTACCGGTATGAGTTCCTCCACAATATCTGAAACGATGCCTCACATCTCGACTGCTAACGGTCGACTGTTTTGGCTGGGTATATTATCCGCCGCGATGCTGCTCGGCGCACTGGTTTCGATCAACCCGTTGTTGGCCATCGGTCTGCCTCTGCTTGCTGCAACAGGCTGGGGGCTGTTTCGATATCCAATGCTGACAATTCCGCTTGTGACATTTGTCATTTACTCCAATATCTCTGTGGTTGCAGTCAATTTTCACAATGTCCCTTCCATTGCAGCCAAAATAGTTCCGGCTCTGCTGGCATGGCCACTTTTTCATTATCTGTTTATTCGCAAGGAAGGAATTGTGCTGGCACCATGCCTGTTCTGGATTGTCGGCTTCGGTATCGTTCAACTGATTGGCGTGTTGTGTTCAGATCGCCCTGAAATCGCCTGGGAGGGTTTGCACACCTTCCTGCTTGAAGGAATTGTGCTTTATCTGCTTATTACAAATATGGTCAGAACGCCGGAAATTTTACGCAATACAACCTGGGTATTGTTAATTGCAGGATGCTTGATGGGGGGCGTCCCTTTGTATCAACAAATAACCGGCAGCTTCGACAACGAATATGGCGGGCTTGCACAGACCGGCGGAGAACCCGGTTTTGGCATCGGAGAAATGACTGTCGCGGGTGAGGTTGATCAAAAACGGCTCTCCGGCCCCATCGGCGAAAAAAATAGATATGCCCAGGTTATGCTTATGCTGATTCCATTGGGACTATACCGCATGAAGCATGAAAAACATCGACGACTCAAACTGCTGGCGTTTGTGGCAACCGCATTGGCAGGAATTGGTTCTCTGCTGGCATTTTCGAGAAGCACAATTCTGGTTATTGGCCTGGTCATTCTATATGCAGCCGGTATGGGCTATGTCAGTACAAAACGTGTTCTTGTTGGAGGTCTGATTTGCCTTTCCCTGATTTTACTGACTCCACAGTACAGAACTCGCATGGCGACTTTGGCAAATTTGACTGGCCTGTTCGCAAGCGGTCAGCATTCAACTGCTGATGGTGCATTGAAAGGACGGGCGACAGAAATGGGAGGAGCCGTACTTGCCTTTCTCGATCATCCGCTGTTTGGAGTCGGGCCGGGTATGTTCAAATATGTTTCACGGGAATATGGCGAACGAATTGGTTACCGAGCCTTAAAAGATCATAGGCAGGCACATAGTCTGCTTCCAGGAGTTGCTGCAGACACGGGCCTGCTCGGTCTGATCTGCCTGTTAGGTGTCTTTGGAACACTCATCAGCAATTTGAACCGGGC
>JALWSL010000392.1:3650-5511 GCA_027080405.1 Planctomycetaceae bacterium | reverse complement strand
AACGTAATCTGAAACAAGTAAATCGAAAGTTGTTGGGGCAGTACGAAAGGATGCTCCCACGAACAGGTTGTCGACAAAGGCGGGGTCAACTTCCAGCCGGGCGTAATAGTTTTTCTGTAATTTCTGCCAGAACAGAATCGAATTTTCTGCTCTTGGTGCCTTTCCCGACGGCAGACAGAGAAGGATTTGATCGTAGCTGACGGGGAATGGAATAGCCGGGAGTGGTAAAGAATCGAGCGTGGTTGTCGAGTAGGTCACGATCAGGGATTCGATTGTTCTTTCCGAATCAGGTAGTTGGAAATGGTTTCCTGTCGATTCCAGTGTGACGAATCGTCCGTTGATGATGACTGAATCAAGCGTGATTTCATCAGGAAACTCCAGTTCTGACGGGAAGGGCTGGCCCTGTTCCGTTTGCCGGTTGTATTCAATTTGTATCTCGGGATTTCTGGAACCGGGGCGATGCCAGATTGCCTTGATGACACCTTTCCAGCCAGTCCGGGGAGGGATGATCTGCTTCATTCGCCACCGGGCTGCGGAGGGGATCATTGCATCATCGGGCAAAGGGATTGCCTGTGGGTTGATCAGTTTGTCTGTATCGGCAGCGGTTTTGATCAGAATCCGATTGGCAAGGGAAATATCTTTGCACAGCCACTGATGTTCGGGGTCGCTGTACACGATGGAGAGTTCTTTCCAGACAGAAGCCCATTTTCCTGTTTGATCCAGAGGGATCTTTTTCAGGGGGGCGTTGTGGGGAAACGGCTTCAGGCTTGCTGACTGGGTAACCAGGAGTTTGTCTTCCAGCAGATCGCCATTGACCAGTTTCAGGGCGGGAATTGTTATTCGAGTCTGTCGGTTCCTGGCCGAATTGGGTTGCAGCGTGACGGAAACGGATAACTTTTGTCCCGGAACCATTTCATTTGAAAGATGAATCAGCAGTTCCCTGCGATCCTGTTCGGTTCTCAGATTCCAGGAAAACGGGACTTCCTGATTCGCCTGTGAGAGAATCAGAATCTCTTCGACTTCATAGCCGGAAATCAGGTTGAACTTCGCCGTGAACAATCCTTCCTCGTCCGTTTTCCAGAACATGAAATACTTCAATTCATGTACCTGCTTCTGTTGCATTCCGCACATCACAAGCTGTTCGACCTGCAATCGGGGAACAGGGATATCTACAGAGATATCGATTGAGGGGTTGATTCCATTGGCTGCGAAAGACCAGGCATCCCGAATCCCCGGCCCAACACGAGCGTCAATCTGATAGAGATCTTTGGTTGAAAGGTCGGTTGTCCGTAGCGGTGCCTCGATAACCACTGTCATTTGAGCGTGCATCTGAATGGCATCGATTATCCTGGGGAAGGTAGTAGAAACCCGGCGATGATCTTTCTGGTTCAGATGGCCGGAAACGCGGACAGTGATTGGGGCGTCAACCCTGTCGCCATGTAGCCGGACAGGAATGATCGTCCCTTCAGAAAATTGATCGCTGCCCGGGGTGGATTCCCAGACAGTCAGTTTTTTTTTGGCAATTTCAATCCGTTCGGCCGTGAAACCTTTGGGCAGAAACAGATTGACCCGGGTTTCCGTCTGTCCCGGTATTTCAACCTGGAAATCAGTCACGAATTTCTGTTCGGAAACTCCCAGAGTGAGTAAATGGACAGGGCGGGAAATCAGCAGATGATTATCGACCGCGTTGGAAATCGGCGAGATGGAAAAGGTCAATTCCGACCGGGACGAAAGAAAGACAGTCCACTGTTTCAACCGGGGAGAAAGTTCTTTTACGAAGCAGGGTGGGGGGCTTCTTTCGCTAAAATTCAACTGGACAGAAGTGGGCAGAATCAGTTGCAGGGTCGTTTGTGTCGCTCGA
>JALWSL010000392.1:0-3640 GCA_027080405.1 Planctomycetaceae bacterium | reverse complement strand
GAAGAAACCTGAAAACGAACCGTGTTCCCAGATTCCCCTCGAGACCGTTCAGACTCCACCCGCCTTCCAGTTCGGTCTGTTTTTCCCGCTGATGAATGAAGATCTGGCCGGCAGAGTTTGTGCCCCAATCTGTCTTCCCCTGTTTCCAGCGAAGAGAATGCAACTGGATGTTGGTTGTTCCCAGGTTTTTCCAACTTGCAACCTGCCCGGAACTGAACAGGCCTGTCAGTTTCCCGTCAACGAGTTGTCCATCACGAAAAGTCGCCTGGTAGTGGGCCCGCATCATGCCGGCCTGTGAGAGTTGAGCACTGTTTTTGCTCTGCTGCTCCAGTAGTTGAAAATATTTTTTTGAAGAAAATGGTTGCCAATTACCGGGCGGCCAGGAATCGGGCAATTCTTCGGGAACGTAAATCTTTCTGAATTCCTGTAATGTCTGCTTCCGCTCATATTTCTGCGCAAAAACGGGGTGGGTGCCAGGCATTCCCCCCGCGCTGATGGCAATCAGGAAGCACAACAGTTTCAGAAAATATTTGGTCAACTGGCTCATGTTCTACGTAGCGGATTACTGTTGCCTGGCAACGGAATGAAACGATTGATGATGGTGATGTATTTCATGTTTGACGAATTATATTTATCGAGTTTTGTCACACGAACAGTCTGCTTTCTTATGGGTCTCATTTTTGGCATCAATGACAGCGGGATAATCGCGGATGGATCGCAAACGGTGGCTTTCCTGGTTTGGCGGATCGCATTGATGCGGCATTATTGGGATGACTCCAGACTCGAAACGGGGGGAGATTGTATTTTGGTCACTTCGTCGCCTGCAGGATCGTGAAACGAGATGGCTGGCTCCGCGGTTGCATCACTTCCCTGCGTATGGGAAGGGCCAATAATGATCAGGGTCGGGTCTTCCTGGGAAGAACGCAACTTCCCTGCCACCCAGGTCGCCAGCAGGGTAAAAAAGACGCCGATCAGTAATGGTTGCGCAAGGATCGCCATCTGCTCCGGAAATTGGGTTACAACTGCCCCTGTCAGCGCGAAAAGCAGCAATGCCCCACGAAGTTTTTGATCGCGGGGTCTTCCAGCGAAGAAGAGCGCGACAATCAACGGGATACCGGTTCCGATGACCATCAGCAAGCCACGCCCGATACATCGGATTTCGATCTGATCGAGCCAGCCGACACTGGTGAATGAGTAGGAATTATCGCCGGGCGGCACAACGGTATTCGCCGGTGCGCCGGATCGCGGTAATTTATTCGAGTTGTTGACACGACGAAATCCCAGGGTTTGCCATCGCCAACTGTAGTTGGCAGATAGACCACGGGGAGGGGAAAACAGGTACGTTCCATCGGGGAAATGAATGCTCCACTGTAACCAGGCGATCTGGCTCGCAAGGGAATGATCAGGAACGGCCAGTTTCAATTTTCCCAACAGACCTGTTTTATTCTCTTTTTGAATGACTTTCACAACCAGTTTGCCGGTTCGTCCGACAACCGTTTCGGGTAGCAGGTAGGTGAGACCATTTTCGTTTTGATCAAGTGTCAGGTTCGCCCGGCCTGATCCCGTTCCCTGATCCCAATAGCAGTCAACCGAAACAATTTCAAAGTTGTCCACTTTCTTCAAGCTGAAAAGCGGGGGCATGTGCGCCAGGTCGAAAACGAGTTCACTCATGATGGGCCCACGACTGGAAATCCAGGTTTCCACTGTTCCCTCAACGGCACCGATCTGTTCATCCAGACGGCTTCGACTGACGTCGATCATCAACGGAATGGTCTGGGTGGCAGGTTCTCCCTTCCAGACAGGAATCAGCTTTTCCGCAGGGTACTGATCATCGGAGAGTTGCAAAACCCAGGTGTTATCGAGCGGCCTGATTTGATAGGCCGAATGATTCGACAGTTTCAACAGGAAGTGGTCTGCCCGGTACGGTAGATAGACGGGAACCGTTGTCTTGTACTTTTCTGTTCTGCTGTCTATTCCGCCCCCTGTGCCGTCGCCTGTTTCGTTGGAAGTATTTAATGGAAGCTCTCCCTGAATGATCAATTGATAATCTCCCAGAACAGGTTGAGGCAGTTGAACGATCAAGAGCCGATCGGGAGATGGAGGTGGAATCTGCTTCCCGGTGGAATCGGTATCACGATCTTCCGGCGAGTTGGGAGGGACGCGGGAGTCGGATCGGGACGGAGTGCCTGATCTGGTCTCCAGCACATTTCCCAATTCATCGAAAAAGCGAATATTTTGCAAGACCGCCTGTGCGTCTGGAGTGGTCGGCAAAGTGGGAACTCGAACGATCAACTGCTCCGCAGCCAGTTCCGAAATCGAGTAGTTCAGAACCTGACGATAGACAGCCTTTTTTTGCAAGGAGATGATTCGCCGGATTTGAACTTCGGATTCACAACGGATTTTTCTGATGATTTCGGAGAACGTGAAGGAGATATCCTGCCGGGAATCAGTGATGCGATACCAGCTTTGGCGGGAAATCTTCCATCACCAGAATTGTAGATTTCTCTGGCCGCCAAATTGGGCGAAATTTCTTCTGCATTCAATTTTTGGAACCCCGTCCCGGTGAGGATCAATTCATATGGGCCGGCATCGGATGTGATTCTCAGTATCTGCTGTTCTGTGTGGGAATCGGATGTCGATATTCGTGGCAGCGAAAAGGGAAGTTTATCCTTTTTCCCGGCGACTTCGGCAGGTGTTTTTTCCATCTTCCGCGAAGCGACCAGTCGAATCGTGTCTTTTTTGTCCCACCGGGGCAGGTCCAGTTTTCCGTCGATACTCCAGTTGATCGACAAGCCGCTCGAACCCTGTACGATTTCCTCGATCGTCCACTGTCCGGAGGCGAATTCGGGCCATTGGAGTTGAACCGATTCAATGGTGCCATTGCGGGGGGTGATGTCGAAATCGACCGTCAGTTGAAGGGAATCGGTTCCCGCTTTCAGATCGTAAAATGTGTCGACTGAATATCTTGCCTGCGTTCTTTGCGTCGCCAGAGCAAGCCGCCAGGGTTGTCCGTAGAACTGGAAGGCCTGCGAATACTTTCCTTCCCGGGGGATTTGCCTGACATTGATCTGGTAGACATTTTTCGTTTTGGAAGGAATTTGGCCAATCCGCCAATCCCGCGATTTCAGGATCGCAATTTTTCCTGTTTGCGTTTTCGCTCCCAGGACATCGAATTGAACCAGCAGCAGTTCCGATTCGAATTTCCGAATGGGAGCCGTCAATTGCCAATCAATTTTTACCGTTTTTTCAATCGGCTTCTGGAAGATCAGTGTAATCAGCGAGCGATCCGTCCCGATCGAATACTCGTATGGCTGGTCTGCCTTGACACTGTCGATATTGAAAGGGGAAGGAATGCGTATTTTCAGACGATCCAGTTTGCCCCGTTTCACGGTGATGTTTTGTGTGGCGTCGATCGTTGTTGAATCACTTGCCCGCGTGACATAAATTTGGGAATCGACGTCGTATTCTGCAGGCATCTGCGACTGTTTCAGCATGGGCGACCAGAAAAAATCGACCAACTGGTTGAATCCCTTGATTGTGATCAGGGTTCCTTTTTCATTCTGTTCAACGACATCGAAGCCTTTGCTTTTCAGTTCGAGCGAGACTTCCTTGTGATCGAGTTGGAACTGCAGTTCCAACT
>JALWSL010000391.1 GCA_027080405.1 Planctomycetaceae bacterium | reverse complement strand
TGATGACGAACATCATCAAAGCCCAGTAAAGCATGCTACGTACGAATTGGATGAGCATGTCTTCCACACGTGCCCGCCGCATCGCGGAGGCGGCCAGTTTCGTGATCCAGTTGGCAGCGATTCGACCAATAAAAAATATCGCCAGGATGGCCAGAATGTTGAAGATGATCCCGGGGCCGTGCTCAAGAGCGGTTTCCTTCATGGCCTCGAGCAGTTTGCTTCCTTCGCTGATGGTCTGCTGCAGATTCTGTGCCGTTTCGACATTTTCATCAGCAAGTAACAGTAAGGAACTCAGCATGAATAACTCCTCTCAATCAGGCCCGGCAATCAGATGGAAAAATCAAACAGAAATCAGACAGAAATCAGACAGAAAGAATAATGGTCGCTCATTGTATTTTTTTACCGGAGCGCTGTTTGAGCAGCGAACCGAGTTCATCGATAAAATCATTGACATCCTTGAACTCGCGATACACCGAAGCAAATCGCACAAACGCAACCTGATCGAGTTTGCGCAATCTTTCAATCACCTTTTCGCCGATAATTCGCGTGGGAACCTCGCGTTCAAAGTTTTCATAGGCTTCCGCTTCGACTTCGCTGATCACTTTTTCAATCGCCTCGTCACTGATAGGGCGTTTATAGCAGGCTTTTTCAAGTCCCTCACGAATTTTTTCCCGATTGAACGGTACACGCGAACCATCCTTTTTGATGACCTTGATGGGAAGCTCTTCAATTTTTTCAAACGTGGTAAAACGGCGGTTGCACGCCAGACACTCCCGTCGCCGGCGAATGGCAAACTCTGCACTGGCGCGAGAATCAACCACTTTCGTTTCATCATGACGACAGTAGGGGCACATCATGGATCTCTCATCCTTGTAACAAATTCGAGTTGGAATTTTGAATCACGACTGTTTCAGCGCTTCAAACACACTCAAGCACGCTCATACAGGGTAGAAACGGTATCGGCAACTCCGCTGGCACAGTCTGCGGCACACCGGGTGCCGCACACCGGGCTTTCGTGCAGATCTTTCGACACCGAACCGACACCGTTCTCCCGGTCATATCAATGGATTCCACTGCCAGTTCGGTTGGTTTATTTGCCGGTTTCGGGGCGGCTTTCAATTGATTGCCTGGCGAATTGCCGGTAGCATAATGGATTCCCTTTCGCTCGTCTGCGCCGGGAGGTTTCCAATTACAAATCCGGCTTTCCGGCTCATGAAGCGGAGACCGCCCTGCCCGGTTGAAATCGGCTCCCGGGGCAAGATCAGTCCTGGAAGAAGGGATTGTATCGGACATATCGGGCGACGGCATAACGAGTGACAGAAGAACGAGTGACAACAGAACAAGCGGCGAAGGAACAGCGGAACAGCCCCAATCATTCCCTGAAAGGGCATCAGTCGAGAATAGCAATGACAAGCGTAGATACAAAGACCAATTCCCCTGTCGATCTGCAAACCGTCCCTGAAAATGAAGAGGTCGTTCTTGTTTTCGATTTCGGTTCTCAAACGGCCCAACTGATCGCCAGACGGGTTCGCGAGCAGAATGTCTTTTGCCAGGTCGTCCGACACGATCTTTCAGCCGAGCGGGTTCGTGAGATCAACCCGAAGGGGATTATTTTTTCCGGCGGCCCTTCCAGCGTCTACGATGAAGATTCTCCACAACCCGATCCTGAAATTTTCAATCTCAACATTCCCATGCTTGGTATCTGCTATGGAATGCAGGTCCTGTGCAAATACATGGGGAGCGATGTCAAACCAAGCGATTCGCGGGAATTCGGACGAACAACCTGCCAGATCCACGAAACCTCCGGTCTGTTTGACGGGATTTCCCACGAGTTGACCGTCTGGATGAGTCACGGTGACCAGGTAAACGATCTGGATGTGAAGTTTCTTTCGCTGGCGGCAACGCCCACCTGTCCCTATGCCGCGGTGAAGCACCAGCATCTTCCTCTTTACGGTTTGCAGTTTCATCCCGAAGTTACCCACACGGAACTGGGCGGACAACTACTGGCAAACTTTGTAAGAAAAATATGCGGTTGCCGGGGTACCTGGCAAATTTCATCGCTGATCAATCGCGAAATTCAAACCATCCGCCAACAGGTTGGTGATGCCCAAGTCATCTGCGGCCTTTCGGGCGGTGTTGATTCATCCGTCGTTGCCGCCCTGTTGTATCGGGCACTCGGTTCGCAACTTTCCTGTATTTTTGTCGATAATGGAATGCTCCGCAAAGGAGAGGCGGAATCGGTTCGTGATCAATTCCAGAAACATTTTCAAACAGACCTGCACGTGGTCGATGCCAGCGATCTGTTTCTGACAGAACTGTCGGGCGTTTCTGATCCGCAAAAAAAACGGAAGATCATTGGCAAGCTGTTTATCGATGTTTTCAAAAAGGAAGCGGAATCGATTGAAAATGCCCGCTTTCTGGCACAGGGGACATTGTACCCGGATGTCATTGAATCGGGAGCAAATGCGGACGGGCCGGCTGCTACAATCAAATCGCATCATAATGTCGGCGGGTTGCCGGCTGAACTCGGTTTTGAATTGATCGAACCGCTGCGTGATCTGTTCAAGGACGAAGTCCGCAAAATGGGATTGGAACTCGGTTTGCCGGAACAGCTTGTCTGGCGACATCCCTTCCCCGGGCCGGGCCTGGCGGTGCGCTGTCTGGGAAATATATCGCCTGAACGGCTTCGAGTCCTGCGGGAGGCTGATGCGATCATGCTTGATGAGTTGACCAAAGCAGGCTGGTATCGCAAAGGGCAGCAGGCGTTTGTGGTTTCGCTGCCTGTCCAGTCCGTCGGGGTGATGGGAGACGGCCGTACCTACGAACATGTACTCGCGATTCGCGCAGTCAATACGGACGACTTCATGACAGCGGATTGGTCACGCCTCCCTTTCGAACTGTTGCAGAATATTTCAACAAGGATTACGAACAGTGTCGCGGGAGTCAACCGCGTCGTCTACGATATCAGTTCCAAACCACCGAGCACGATCGAGTGGGAATAGACTTCAGTGGGTAGCTCAGCGAATTGTCATCAACCGTCGGTTCCACCATTGCGGATCATAATGGAAAATGGTGTCTCTATTTCATGCGGAGGGCCACCATTGCGGCCCCAACAAACTGGTAGTGGTGATGCCGCCCGGAACCCGTTCACGCAAATCCCCAAAGCGATATGCACCACTTCATAAAGCGATGAACCTGCTCAATATTCTTGCCAGCCACACCATCGGGGCATAGAAAACCCGAAAGGCCGACATTACTTCAGAGCTGAGATAGCCCTTTAACGCCAACCATTCCATTGGAACAACACTCAATGGATAGAGAATGATTGTGGCAACGAGCATGAATATCCACGTCTGTTTGTTGCCTTTGGTTTCTTGATTCATGCTCTGCATTCAATCATGGATTCAACCGCCCCAAAGTCTGATATACCACCTCAGTATCTCCCCAACGAATTCGTTGTATTCGGCGAGTAATGCCAATGGAAAATAGAGCACCATGAAGAAGTTCTTGACACTTTCGAACATAAATCCATTTACATAGAGCCAGATCAACGGCCCGGGAGCCAGTAGGTAAAAGATGAACAGAACCAAAATCGTCCCGCCCCGGAAAAAAGCCTTGCTTTCTTCTTTTTCCTGTTCGCTCATATTACGACTCCAGTAATTGCAATAATGTTTGCACCATCACTCCCGAAGCCCCTCCCTCGCGGTATGGTTTGCTTTCGGTTCGAAAGGCAGGGCCAGCGATGTCGAGGTGAATCCACGGCTTTTCGTCGACAAACTTTTCGAGAAATTTTGCTGCCGTAATCGCACCGCCCCATCGGGTTCCAATATTCTTGCAATCGGCTACTTCGGAACGGAGTTGCTCAGCGAATGAATCGCACATCGGCATTTGCCAGATGGTTTCGCCCGACTTTTTCGAAGCGGCCAATAATTCATCGAGCCATTCCTGCTCGTTCGTAAACGCACCTGTCAGCTCCTCTCCCAAAGCAACGACACAGGCACCGGTCAGTGTTGCCAGATCGATCATTTTTTCACAACCATCATCGGCTGCGTAGCAAAGCACATCCGCCAGAACAAGACGACCTTCCGCATCGGTATTCATCACCTCGATGGTCACGCCATTGCGAGCCGTCAAAATATCTCCCAGGCGGTAAGAGTCGCCGCTGACCATGTTTTCAACCAATCCCATGTATCCGCGAACATTGACAGGCAGGCCCAATTGGGCGACCGCCTGCATCACGCCAAGAACGGTCGCTGCCCCTGACATATCCGATTTCATGGTCTTCATGCTTTCACTCGGTTTCAGGGACAACCCACCCGAATCGAAAGTGACTCCCTTTCCAACCAAACCGATAAACGGAGCATCGCCCGCCCCTCGATGCTCCAGCACCACCAAGCGAGCCGGATGGGCAGAGCCTCTTGCCACGGCAAGCATGGAGTGCATTCGCTCCTGTTCGAGTTGGTCGTCTCCCAGAATTCGAATCTGCAAGTTGGCTTCTGCTGCAACCTGTCCGGCCCGGTCAGCGAAACTTTCCGGTGTCACTTCATGAGGCCCACGATTGATCAATTCTCTGGTCAAATTGATCGCCCGACCGACAACCTGTCCTTTCTCAATAGCCTGGCCGGCTTGCTGATCAGTTACCAGCGTTGCGCTTTTGTAGGGATATTTCTTCTGTTCTTTCTGGTACAGGCCCTGAGTTTCGGCTCCCATTTCAAGAGCGGTCGCAGCGGCCACAATCTGTTCTTCCCGGCAGGCATCGCCATTGGAACAATCAGGAAGAATCCAGGCGACCGTGCGATCCGGCTTGTCACAAACAGCCCGGGCAGCAGTCAAAAAGGCCCGCATGCGCGTTTCAGGACCACAATCCTTTTTTGAACCGACGCAAACAATCAGAACCCGGGGGGCCAGCGGGGCTGCCTGATGATAGAGCTTGCGGAGTTCCCCCTTTTTCGTCGGCAAGTCCCCTGATTCATGCAATTGATCGACGATTTCCCTCAACGGAGCCGGAGTGGCAGTCGGCACGATCGGCTTTTCATCTTCAACGTGAAGAATGAACAGAACCATCCAGTCCGGAAGGGGAGAAGCATCACAAGTTGGGGCGAGTTGAATTTCCATGAGTTTCCTTTTGACAATGAATTATGACGAGAGTTGTTGCAAAATTAACCTGTCGCTTGGGGACAATCAAACTGTTCGGGCAACAGAAACCGGACTGCCTCAAACGCTCGTGCACAGTTGGATGATCGTTTGGATGATCGCCATCCTCACATTACATCCTGCACTGTTACCTGAAATCTTGTATTCGAAATCTTGAACGATCGGGAGTATCTGAATGAACCAGTCGCGCTGTAGCCTCCAGGGCCGAATGATAGTTTTTTTCCCGATCGATTACACCCCAGCCTGTTGAGAAAAGGCTTAATCCAACAGTGAATTGATGATATCAGAGACCGTTTGCAGCGTTGAAGGAACAACGGTTCGCAACGGGAGCGGTACGCCATCACACCTCAATACGGTTC
>JALWSL010000390.1:3987-5529 GCA_027080405.1 Planctomycetaceae bacterium | reverse complement strand
AGTTGCCAGGTTGGCGAACCGCCGCATTTATACATTGACGCCGGGCAAGGGGAAGAAAACGCATGTTTATTTGCGAGGGGATCCCGATAACGTGGGCGAACTGGTTTCCCCCGCTGCGCTGAGTGTCGTTGATGGTCTTTCTTCCGATTTTGGTCTGCCTCCCGATGCACCGGAAAATATTCGTAGAAGGAAATTGGCGGATTGGATCACGCATCATCAGAACCCGCTGTTCAGCCGTGTGATGGTGAATCGGATTTGGCATTATCATTTTGGTGTGGGGATTGTCGATACACCAAACGATTTCGGTTTCAATGGGGGGCGGCCCAGTCACCCGGAGTTGCTGGACTATCTGGCGTGGCAGTTCCGTGAAAATGGTTACCGGATGAAGCCGATTCATCGTCTGATCGTCAATTCCAGCACCTATCGTCAGGCGAGTTTTGGTTTATCGGAAGCAGAACGGAAAAAGGCGGAAGCCAAGGATGCCAATAATCGATTGTTGTGGCGAGGAAATGTCAGACGTCTGGAAGCGGAGTCGCTGCGTGATGCAATTCTGGCTGTTTCAGGCAAATTGAACACCGAAATGGGCGGGCCGAGTTTCAAGGATGTCTCTGTCACGCTGAATAACGGAACGACCTATTACGAACCGATCGATGTCGATGGCCCGCAGTTTTGGCGACGCACGATTTACCGTTTCAATCCGCGTGGTGGTCGAAGTGCTCTGCTCGATACTTTCGATTGTCCCGATTCATCGACGACCGCGCCTCGTCGGTCTGTCACGACCACACCGCTTCAATCGTTGAGTTTGATGAACAATTCGTTTGTCCTGCGGATGGCGGACTACTTTGCCCAGAGAGTGGAAAAGGAATCTGGCGATACTGTGACGGCACAGGTCATTTATGCCTGGCGTTTGGCCGTTGCACGCAAGCCGAACGAGAAAGAGTTGGAGCTTTCCAGGAAACTGGTTTCGAAACATGGTCTGCCTGCTCTTTGCCGAGGTCTGTTCAATTTCAATGAATTTGTAATAATCGAGTAGTAATACGATGAATAATCCTTTTACGCCGACACGTCGCGATTTTTTTCACTGGGGAATTAACGGACTGGCAGCGACCGCGCTTGTTTCGTTGTTGAATCAGGAGACGATCGGGGCGCCGGAAGATGCCCGCACGATTGTCCCCAGGGCAAAACGGGCCATTCATATCTGTCTGGTTGGTGGGTTGAGCCATGTTGATTCATTCGATTACAAGCCGGAACTGAAGAAGTATCACGGCAAATCACTGAAAACAGACGAAGAAGTTGATCTTTTCTTCGGACAGATGGGCCTGCTTCGCAAGGAAGACTGGGAATTCAAACCACGCGGCCAGAGCGGATTGATGATTTCCGAACTGTTTCCGCATATCGCGGAAATGGCGGATGAATTGACGGTTCTTCGCTCGATGGAATCGAAATCGGCCAATCATACGCCTGCCCTGTTTCTCGCCAATAGCGGTTTTGAATTCAATGGTTTTCCTTCAATGGGAAGCTGGATTTCCTACGGAATGGGTC
>JALWSL010000390.1:0-3977 GCA_027080405.1 Planctomycetaceae bacterium | reverse complement strand
GTCTGGAAAATGAATCGTTGCCGGCATATGTGGTGCTGAATGATGAACGTGGGGCACCCAATACGGGGGAATCGACGTGGAGCAGTGCATTTTTGCCTTCAAATCATCAGGGAGTTGTCCTGCGAAACGGCAAGCAGCCGGTGCGTGATCTGTTTCCCGCTTCCAAACTCGATACAGAAACCGATGAGGCGACCCGGCAGTTCATTCGTTCGATCAATCAGGAGCATCTTCATCGCACGGGAATTGACGCAGCGCTTGCGGATCGTCTGAAAAGTTACGAACTGGCGGCAAAAATGCAGACATCTATTCCCGAGGTGAGCAGCTTTGCGGAAGAAACGGCAGCCACGCAAAAGATGTATGGTGTGAATGAGAAACAGACCGCCGATATGGGACGACGTTGTTTGCTCGGTCGTCGATTGTTGGAGAAGGGAGTTCGCTTCGTCCAACTTTTTTCTGGCGGGCCGATTGCTGGCAGCCCCCGGGCCAGTTGGGATGCCCATGAGAACGTCAAAGAGAATCATACAGTCGAAGCAGGGCGGATTGACAAACCGGTCGCCGCATTGTTGCAGGATTTGAAACAGCGGGGCATGCTCGAAGATACGTTGGTGCTATTCACCACGGAATTCGGTCGCACCCCGTTCGCGCAGTCGGCAGCGGATAAAGTAGGGCCCGGTCGAGATCATAACCGTTACGGTTTCAGCTGCTGGATGGCGGGAGCCGGTTTGAAGCGCGGAATCGCGTTTGGCAATACGGACGAAATCGGCTGGAAGGCGGTCGAACGCCCGATTCCGTGGCACGATTTTCACGCGACTGTGTTACACCTGTTCGGTATCGATCACGAACGCCTCACCTTTTACCATAACGGTATCCAACGTCGTCTAACAAACGTGCATGGCGATGTTCTCAAAGAAATATTCGCCTGATAAAACGGCTGGATCCGCTTCCATTTTCCGTGCAATCAGCTCGATTTGTCTGCGTGTGGGGGCAACAGAAGAATCGCTGCCCGGGCTGGAAACAAGCTGGTTGTGGCGTGGCATGTGGGCGGTTGCGATGTGTGCGAAGTTTTCCTTTCGCGTTCGAGGTCATTGATCTGGCCAGGCTGCCTGTCAGGAGACAAGTTCCTCCCAAAGACTGGCGCTGGCGAGCGTTCCCCGATAGAAGTTTTCCAGATGAAAGTGTTCATTCGGGCTGTGCAGGTTGTCGCTGTTCAATCCCCAGCCGAGAAGAAGAGTTTCGACGCCAAAGATTTCCTGGAATGTGGCGACAACCGGAATCGAACCTCCCTCACGGATAAACACGGGCCTGGTTCCAAATGCGTTCTGGATGGCCCGACTGGCGGCCTGGAAGTATGGTCCGGAGGTATCGAATACGATTCCTTCGCAGCCGTGGAAATCGGTGAACTCCATCGTAACACCGGCCGGGCAGATGCTTTCAAAATGTGATTTGATCGCAGCGGTAAGCTGGTTGGCGTTTTGGTTGGGAACCAGTCGGCAGGTAATTTTTGCGGTCGCGGTCGAGGGGATTATTGTTTTGGGGCCTTCACCGCTATAGCCACCGTAGATGCCGTTGATGTCGAAAGTTGGTCTGGCCCAGCGGCGTTCGATCGTGGAATAGCCAGCCTCTCCCTGTACAGCGTTGATTCCCAAATCTTTCATGAACGCGGCTTCATCGAAGGGAAGGCTGGAAAACTCCTTTTTTTCATCTTCGCCCAGTTCGAGAACATCGTCATAGAAACCGGGGACAAGAATTTTTCCCTGGTCATCCTGGAGACTGCCGAGCATTTTTGTCAGCACATTGATGGGGTTGGCGACCGCCCCGCCGAATACACCGCTGTGCAGATCCCTGTTTGGCCCGGTCAAGGTGACTTCACAGGCCAGAATGCCGCGCAGTCCATAAGTAATGGCAGGCAAATCGGGAGCATACATGCTGGTGTCGCTGACCACTGCGACATCACAGGCGTATTCCTCCTTTTTTTCTGCCAAGAACAGATCCAGGTTGTTGCTGCCGACCTCTTCCTCTCCCTCAATAACAAAGATGACATTAACCGGGAGTTTCCCCGCTGTTTTCAACCACGCTTCGATTGCAAGCAGATGAGTCAGCATTTGCCCCTTGTCGTCAGTTGCACCGCGGGCGTAAATTTTTCCCTCGCGAACTTCCGGTTCAAATGGAGGAGAAGTCCACAGCTCAAGCGGGTCGGGTGGCTGTACGTCGTAATGCCCATAAACGAGAACAGTCGGCGCATCTTCGGCCTGACGCCACTGACCGGTTACAATGGGATGTCCAGTAGTAGGATGGATTTCCGACTTCAACCCGGCAGATTCGAGACGATTTCGGACAAATTCCGCCGTCTGTTTCATCTGTTCCCGGCATTTTGAATCCGCGCTGATACTTTCAAATCGCAGAAACTGCTTCAAATCCTCCAGTGATTGATCCCGGTGATCTTCCAGATATTTTTTGACCGAACAATACATAGAAGGTAAATTCCTTGTCCATTTCAAATTGATAGCCGGGAAAGATGATCGAGAGAAAGGACAACTGCGCATCAGTGATTGAACAGAAATTCTCTCGTACTCATTATCGCCCAGAAGATATCTTCGACGACGGCCTGTTCGTCGCCCGTTCCAACATCGGGAAGCATTTTAAGAAGCTGTTCCCGTTCCCTGGTCGTCGGGTACCGTGAGAGAGAACAGAGGTAAATCTGGTCTAACAGGGCTTCATCCGACATTCCCTGTTTTCGTAATTTGACCAATCGGCTGGCTCGGCTGTTTTTGTCGCTCAGTTTGTCGTTGATTGTTTTTCCATTGGAGATGTGCAGCACTTGTACGGTACTTGGTTCGTTTGAACGTTCGCATTCACAAACGATATTTCTTGGGTTGCGTCCGAACGAAGAAAGAAAATAATTTTCTACCGCCGAATCATAAAGTTGAACCGCGCGAGTACCAAGGGGATAGAAGTCCGTTTTTTGTCGGTCTGCACCGGGATAAGCGATGAATTCGAATTTGCTGGGGACTTGCGTTACCTGCGCGATAGCATCATGCAGCACTTCCGCCATCATCCGTCTGGGGTAGTATCGCGAATAGAAACGTTTTTCGTTCGCATTCCCCGGAAGCGGTTTGCTGGTACGTTGATACGCATTTGATCGCAGTATCTCCCGCATCAATTCCTTCAAATTGAATTTCTTCTTGACGAGATGGTCGGCGCAAGCCTGAAGCAACTCTTCATTGGAAGCCGGGTTGGAAACACGCATGTCGTCTACAGCTTCGACCAACCCGACACCGAAATATTTGGCCCAGATTCGGTTGGCGATTGAACGGGCAAAGTAGGGGTTTTCTGGAGAGGTCAGCCAGTTTGCCAGCGCGATGCGTCGATCGGACGGATCGTTCATGGCGAGTGGTTTTTGATCCAGTGGAGCGGGCGGTTGCGGTTTGCCGGTGCGTGGTTGTACGAGATCGCCCACCTCGGAAACGTACAGCGTGCGCAACCCGTCACCATTACGAGTTTCGCCTCCCCAGCCTTTCGCCTTGACTCGCGCGAACAGATTGGCCATGCCGTAATATTGGTCGTTTGTCCATTTTTCCAGTGGGTGATTGTGGCACTTCGCACAGCCGATCGAAAGTCCCAAAAACGCCTGGCAGACGTTTTCCGTCATATCTTCAGGAGTTTGGTGAAGGGCATAAAAGTTGGTCGCACCGTTCTCGTAGCTATTCCCGGTTGCGGTGAGAATTTCCCGCACGACTTCATCCCATGGCGTGTTTTTTTTCAGATGACCGTGCAGCCAATCGTAATACGCTTTTACTGCTTTGGGGCGAAGCAGCGTGCCGTTGATCATCATGATATCGGAAAAATGATAGCTCCAGTAATCGACGTAATCGTCGCTGCTGAGCAACTTGTCGCTTAGCAGACCCCGTCTTTCCTTCCGGGCATCCGTCATAAATCGTCGAACTCCCGACTCTCCGGGTAACCGTCCAATAGCACAG
>JALWSL010000389.1:655-5557 GCA_027080405.1 Planctomycetaceae bacterium | reverse complement strand
GTTATAATTACCGCGTATTTAACCGAATTCTTTCACTTACAATGCGGCAATATTAATGAGTTCTCCTTCCGTTGAACAATCAGAAGCGGCGTCTGCCGCCAGTGACACCCCAGAGAAGAGCCCGGAGATCGACAAATCGGGTCAGCGTGTCCAGAAAATGTTTGGTGAAATTGCCTCCCGCTATGACTTGATGAATCATGTTTTATCTGGCGGAACCGATTTTTACTGGCGATGGTACACCATTCACAAAGCGTCACCCCAAGGGAATGCCCCCATTCTCGATGTCTGCACCGGCACGGGGGATCTTGCCTTTGCCTATTGGAAGCAGGGGCAAAGAAAAATCCCTGTCATCGGCACTGATTTTACCAGGGAAATGCTGGAACTGGCTCGCGACAAATTCAACAGGAAATATCGAAAGGGGACTGACACAAGCGATGTTGAGTTTATCCAGGCGGACACCCAGTCGCTCCCTTTTAAGGATGACCGCTTCCAAATTGTATCGGTTGCATTCGGCTTGAGAAATGTTGCAGATACAATGCAGGGATTGAAGGAGATGACACGGGTATGTCAGCCGGGGGGCCGGGTTGTCATTCTCGAATTTTCACTCCCGGAAAACAGACTGTTTCGGAGCATCTACACGTGGTACTTCCATCATATATTACCTCGCATCGGCCAGTTCTTTGCACGTAACAGGCATGATGCGTATGAGTATCTGCCGGAGACGGTTGCAACTTTTCCGTACGGTCAGGAGTTGGCAGCGCTTCTGGAGCAGGCGGGGCTGGAAAGAGTAACATTTATCCCGCTAACTTTCGGAATAGCCACGTTGTATATCGGCTTCAAACCGTCAGCAGAGCAGTAACAGGAACCGCGAGCCATGAGCGCATCCGATATCGTTGTTGCAATGACCGGTGCAAGCGGTGTTCGATATGGGCAACGGCTTGTTGAGGTTCTCCTTCAGGCTGGACAGACAGTGCATTTGGTGATCAGCCCTGCTGCGCATCAGGTATTTCGGGAAGAACTGGGAGTCTCCCTTGCCAATGATCCATTTGGTGCAGATCAGTTTCTGGGAAAGAAAGTTGACACCGAAATGCAATCACGTTTGAGGTATCATCACCATCAGGATTTTCTGGCTGGAATCGCCAGTGGTTCTTTTCGCACATCGGGAATGGTCATTTGCCCCTGTTCAATGGGTACACTCGGTTGCCTGGCAAATGGAATGGCCACCAATCTGATTCACCGTGCGGCCGATGTGCATCTGAAGGAACGGCGAAAACTCATAATTGTCCCACGGGAGACCCCTTTGAGCAGCATTCAGTTGGGCAACATGAAGCGCCTTGTCGACGCTGGTGCGATCATGCTCCCCGCGATGCCCGGCTTCTATTTTCGTCCGGAATCAATTGACGACTTGGTCGATTTCATCGTGACCCGTATTTGTGACCACCTTGATGTTGAAGTAAGCACAAGCAGACGATGGGGCGATGAGGCGTGACAGATCGTTGCCCACAGATTGTTTCCCTGATGCAAAAAAGTTTCGCGATTCATCAAATATCTGCTACACTTTTTCCAGGGAAATTCAGGGCCGTATTCCATTCAGTCAATTCTGTTTCGTTCATGCACCTGCTGCATCACACTGGGGGAGGAGTGTCCGTTTCCAATGAGTCAAACGATAAAAGACCAGATCAGGCCGGCTTTGCCCTGCGGGGAAAAAGAGACGGCCGCCAGGATGAACACACCGGAAACTATTCCAGATAGTTCCTCATGGTGGAGGGGGCATGTGGATCGCTTCACGGTCGTGGGTTTTTTGGTGAGTCTGTTTATCCACGCGATCCTGCTTTTGATTCTCGCCTTTATCATTTTGCGTTCTCCTGGAGTCGGAGAAAACCTTTTTCTGATTACCTCTTCTGAAAAGCAGGGGGAAGAAGATGTCGAAATCGATACGGAACTCGATCTTTCCAGCGAATCTGGCGGCGAGAATGAAGAGACTGCAGATTCAATTGCCGCCAACCTTTCGAGCATGAAGGAACCGAAGCAGAAAATTGAAGAGATTGTTATCGATACAGAGGTGGCAGATCTGTTCCAGCTCGAAGAAATTCCCCAAGTTGATCTCAGCACGGATTTTGGAGGACGAAGTGCTGCGGCGAGGCAGAGACTGCTCGCAATGTTCGGTGGAAATGTTAAAAGTGAGCGGGCGGTCAGAGAAAGTTTACGCTGGCTGGCGGAAAGACAATCTGCGGATGGGAGTTGGAGCTTTGACCACCGTAGAAAGAGGGACAGGCACGAAAACCATCAAGCCGGTTCATTAAAAAATTGCAGAAACGGCGCAACCGGTTTGGCTTTGATGACTTTTCTGGGCGCGGGAGAAACGCAGAAGCATGGGATGTACGGTAAAGTGGTTGAAAAAGGATTGAGATACCTGGCCAGTCATGCGGTGAAGGTTCCTGAAGGGTACGATTTGCGTGGACGTATCGGCCCGAAAAATGATGTCATTCCAGGTGGCAATTATCCGATGTATGCCCACGCGTTGGCAACCATCGCCATTTGTGAAGCGTATGCAATGACCAAAGATCGCCGACTGCATAACGTTGCCCAGGGAGCGATCGATTTCATTTACGAAACACGAAATAAAGAGCAGGGGGGATGGCGCTACCAACCAGAACAGGCGGGCGATCTTTCGGTTTCCGGCTGGATGATCATGGCATTGCAAAGCGGAAGGACAGCGCATCTTCGGGTGAATCGGGATGCTTTTCTCAGTTCTGCCCACTTTCTTGATGCGACCCAATCCGATCAGGGGGCAAAATACTCGTACGTTCCTGGACAGGGGCCAAAACCTTCCACGACTTCAATCGGGTTGTTGTGCAGAATGTATCTCGGCTGGGATAACAAACATGCGGCCCTGCAAAAGGGAGTTGGCTATTTGAGCCAAACCGGCCCCAGTCCAAACAACATGTATTACAACTATTACGCCACACAGGTGATGCATCACGCGGGCGGAGCTACCTGGCCAAAATGGAATCTGGTGATGCGGGATTCATTAATCAAATCGCAGTTGACAAAAGGGCCGGAGAAGGGGAGTTGGGATGTCACCGACCCACACGGCAACACCGGTGGTCGTCTCTACCAAACCTGCCTCAGCGCCATGACTCTCGAAGTGTACTACAGGCATCTGCCGCTTTATCAATTGCGGCCTGATGATGGAACGTAGCACGCAATGATGAATCTTCTCACAGCGTTCCGTCCAGTCCCTTCCGGTAACATTTATGAGTGATTTCATCCTTGTCGTTTGGGCCAGTCGATGGAACACTTCTGAAAGGACTGAGTCCGTTCCGGGCAGTATTGCAACATGTTGAAGAGACGCCGCCTCAACTCACTTCCTGCAAGACATCCTCCTCAACATAAATCGGTAGTGGAGGATCGTAGTGCATCGCCAATGCGATCGCATCGCTTGGTCGGGCATCTACTTCGATCATCTCCTCATCCTTTTTAAGACGGATCACCGCGTAATAGGTATGCTCGTGCAAAGAATTGATGATAATATCAACAGGTTCAGCCCCGAGTTGATGAATAATATTCTTGATTAAATCGTGTGTCATCGGTCGTGGCGGCACATCTCCCTTTATCCGCTGATCGATCCGCGTTGCTTCAAACAGGCCTATCAGAATCGGAAAGACCCGTTCGCCATCAACTTCCGACAGATAAATCACCTGCTGATCGCTGATCTCGGTAATGATGATCCGCGACAGTTCCATTCGAACCAGATTCGCCATCCTCAAACTCCCGCCTGATATATTTTGCGCGTCCTGGGTGTGGGGTATCTTTATAGTCCAATCAACACAATGCATCTTACCTTGATTCTCTCCCGCTGTCGCGGGTTGTGGCGATGCAGCCGATCAGAAATCAATAAATACGCCTACCTCAACCACCTTCCGAAAATGATGGGGCATTTTCTCCAAAAGAATTGACATTCGGTGGTTGCAATAGCATCCCAACCGACGGCTTTTATATCCAATTGGCGTAAATCCCCATTTGGAAAACGTAAGCACAATACAGGAATCGACCACCGATAACAGAGAAAACTCCGAATATACCGGGTGGACGGATTCGAGCTGGATTCAAAATGAGAAACTCCCTGAAATTTACCAGAGGGGAAGGGGCAGCTAACCAGGCGTCTGATCGGTTACCAGATGCAGCGCAATTTCACAGGCTTTTTGAAACCCGGGAATATGCAATCGTTCTGCGGTCGTATGGATTGCATGCTGTCCACATCCGAGAGTAACAGTTGGCATGCCGTTTTCTGTCATCCAGTTGGCATCCAGGCCACCATTGACAACCCGGATTTCCGGTTCTTCTCCGGCCGCCTTAACTGCAGCTATCGCCTTTTGCACAACAGGTTCGGATATATCCAACTGAAACGCTTCATATTTCAGATGATGCGCAAAATCGATTCGCCCATGTTTTCCAGCTTCATTCGTTACCGATGCGGCTGCCTTTTCAAAAGCATCCTGGATGGCCGATACGATTTCCAGCCGGAATTCCCTGTTGTGACTGCGAGCCTCTGCCCGAATTTCCAGATAGTCCGTGACGACATTTGTAGCGGCTCCGCCCTGAATGGAACCGATGTTGCTCGTTCCGCTCCCGTTTTCTTTTTCGATCTTCCCGAGCCACCCACCTTGCTGCAATTCTGCAATCGCCAGCGAAGCGATCACGATTGCAGACACTCCCTCCTCCGGGAATGCTCCTGCGTGAGAAGCGATACCATGAACCGTGATACCGATATGCTCATCACCAGTTGCCCCAATGATGACGCCCTCCGGTTTGGTTCCGTCAAAATTGAAGCAGATTTCGGGGTTGCCAAGCTGTTCAGCCCTGGCATGGCGAGCTCCTACCAAACCAATTTCTTCCTGG
>JALWSL010000389.1:0-645 GCA_027080405.1 Planctomycetaceae bacterium | reverse complement strand
GTGGCAGGTCTTCTCTGAGAATTTTCAGAAGTGTGGCAAGCAATACGGTGGCCCCAGCACGGTCGTCACCTCCGAGAGCTGTTTTTTCAGAAGCCGAAACAATCCAGTCTCCTTCGATAACGGGCTCGCATCCTACGCATAAAGGAACAGTATCGGCATGAGCCATCAGTAATCGCCGCGGACCAGGACGATTGCCGGGCAGGTTGATGATAAGCGAACCCGTTTTACCGAATCCAGTCCGTTGATCTGTCTGGTCATACTGGCAACACTTTTCTGGCAAACCGGCCTGAAGCGAGATCGAACGTATCGTTTCCAACACCTCCGTTTCGTCACCACTGGCACCGGAAATCGGGAGAAGCTTCATGAGCAACTCGACATTTTCAGAAGAGATCATTTTATGTTGACAACTCCAGTTCGGTTTTTCACACCAGAAACAAAATTGGCTACCTGATCATACGAAAGCGATAGAAAAGGCGAATCAGCGGTCACGCCCTATTGAGGCGAATCGACCAAGGCTGTCGTTTCGTTATACCCGCACATCAAATTGAAGTTTTGGACCGCAACCCCCGAGGCTCCCTTGACAAGATTGTCCAGCGCGGAAAAGACATGAATGATTCCCCGTGACAGACGAACGGTGATATCACA
>JALWSL010000388.1 GCA_027080405.1 Planctomycetaceae bacterium | reverse complement strand
AGGCTAAACGGTAAACGCTAAACACTGTTTCGTCAAGCCAGAGAAGCGTTAATCGACAATTCCGCGTCGTTTCAATTCAGAAACAACCGTACTGACAATGCGAGTCACTTCCTGAGTGTTGAACTCGACATCGGTCCCGACCGGGCAGCCGCCAATTGGTTCATCGGTGTAACCATGCGTAGAGAGCATGCACTGGAGTTCCCGGCTCAAGGTTTGAAGATCGGTCTGCTGCTCTTCGGATAGTGGCTGACGTCCCCGCCCCATATTGAAGCCGCGCAACTGGACAGACTCCCTGAACCCCTCCGGGAACTCAGCCGAATAGAGCATGACATCGAACAGTTTCAATAGGTCGTACTGTAACTCCTTGGCCTTGGGTATGTTATGGCTGATAGTCAATTCATACAATTTTCTTGTCAATTCCGGGACAACGCCCGAAGTCGCGTTTGTGCCCCCATCACATCCGATGAGCAGCATCGGCATTAACGCCGCATCCCAACCGGTCAGAAAACTGAATTCCGGGCGATTCGGCTTCACCGCCTGGATCATGCGAATCATGTGAGGCAGATCGCCGGATGAATCCTTGATGGCGATAATCTTCTCGCATTCTTCACTCAACCGCTGAACAGTTGGGACATCGATCGGGCTGGCGAACATCGGGATATTGTACAAAGTGACATCAATGGGTGTATTTCTTCCGATTTCCCGAAAGTAGGCGTAAACCGAAGCCGGGCTTAGTTTATAGTAGAAGGGAGCAACAATCGCGACGGCTCGCACGCCCAAATCGTAGTAGTATTCACAGGCTTTTATCGTTTCCCTGGCATTGGCCTCGGCGGCTCCTGCGAGAATCGGGACACGACCTGCGGTTTGGTCTGCGATGATTTCGGTAATCCGTTTTCGTTCATCGACGGTGAATCGTGTAAATTCGCCGGTGGAACCATTCGGATAAAGCCCATGTACACCTTTTTCAATCAGCCAATCAATATATCGACGCAGTTCCGCCTCGTTGATCTCTCCCGCTTTTGTCATCGGGACCAAATTGGGTGTAAAAATTCCCTGTAGTCGTTCAGCCATCTTTATTTCCGTCTGTTTATCCTTGTTTATTCAGCTGTTTTCGGCATGTTTGTGCTTTTTTGCCGAGCCCCCAATTTATCGGCAAGCATAGCCCGAAGTCCAGCCCTTGTCCGGTCAAATGGCAAAGTTGCCTGTCAGGAAACAGAAAATAGTGCAACTGCGACGGATGAAACACATTATTTTTCCAGAATATCTCTGAGTGCTCGGGCCATTTCTTCCAAAGAGGCAGGTTTGGCGATGAAAGCGAATTTATCCGCGTTTTCCCCGCGGAACTCAAAAGCATCTTCGGCATAACCAGAGGTGAGTAACACTTTGATATCGGGATACAACTCGGCAAATTTTTTTCCCAATTCGATGCCGTTCATATTGGGCATGGTCAGATCGGTAAATAAAAGGGAGATTTTTCCTTCATAAGTGGAAGCGACCTGCAGCGCCTGTTCCGGACCGTTGGCACTCAGAACGGAGTACCCAAGTATCTCCAGGAGAGAGGTCACCGAGTTGAGCACAATTTCTTCGTCATCACAAACGAGGATTGTTTCCGTTCCTCCTTCGGGAAGTTTCAACTCGCCGGAATCGACTTGATCGTCTGGAGGTTCTTCGATTGATTGAGGCAAATGAATGGCAAAAACGCTCCCGATGCCCGCTTCACTTTCGACAGTGACAAATCCGCCGCTGTTGGCGATGTCCGCAAAAACCGTGGAAAGACCCAGACCGGTTCCCTGGCCGACATCCTTGGTCGTAAAAAAAGGCTCGAAAATACGTTCTTTAATTTCTGCAGACATGCCGCCGCCACTATCAGCTACCAACAGCCTGACATAATCCCCCGGCTGACAACCGGAAGCGAGCTCATCCTCGTCAAAAAAAACAGTATCTGTTTGTATGGAAAGAGTGCCCCCGCTGGGCATCGCATCGCGGGCATTGATGACCAAATTGGTAATGGCGCGTTCGAAATCCCCTTCGTCGGAAAAGACAAACAATGGCCTGGGGGACAACTGAAAAACAAGCTCGATATCAGAACCGGCGATCCAACGCAGCATTTTCCTGTTTCTGGTTACCGCCGTGTTGATGTCAAACCGGGTTGCATTCGATGTTTTCCGGTGCGCAAAGGAAAGAAGCTGCTTTGTCAAATCGGAAGCGAGCCTTGCGGAATGTTTGATTGATTTAACCGGTTCCTTGAAATGCTCTGGCAGATCTTTCCCGCAACTCGACAGCAGCATTTCAGCATTGCTCAGAACGCCCACAAGAACATTATTGAATTCATGGGCCACCCCGGCTGCGAGCTGGCCGACCGCTTCCATTTTCTGCGAATGTCGGAGCTGATCCTGCAGTTTTCTGTTTTCTTCTTCGGCTTTTTTGCGAGAGGAAATATCGACAACGCTGCCCACAATAAATTCTTCACCGTTTAACAGAACACGAATGACGTGAACTTCGACGGGATAAACTTCACCCGATTTGGCTCGGTGTTCAGAGATGAAAAGGCTCGGTTCATCGAAGCCGATCTGCTGAATATGCTTTTGGGCGGTTGCTTCATCTGCCAAAGCGTCTATATCTGCAACTCTCATCTGCTTCAGTTCATCCAGACTGTAGCCGGTCCGTTTTTGGGCTCTCCTGTTCGCGTCAACAAACCTTCCTTGTGCATCGTGGATGAAAATCTGATAGGGAGCGTGATCGATCAATGTGCGAAAACGCTCCTCGCTTAAACGTAATGCCTGTTCGGTCTGATTCCGCTGAGTGATGTCCCGACCATTGACAACAAACCCTTTTACCTCACCGTCGTCCCCGCGATAGGGATGGTAATACACATCCATAAAACGCTTGCCCAGAGCAGGAAACTGGCATTCACTCTGGAAGTGGACCTGTTTCCCGGAAAGGCATCTCTGTGCGTTCGGTTTGACGACATTTTCAAAACATTCCTCGTCAAACAGGTCCATCGCGGTGATGCCGACAAGCTCATCGAAGGTGAGACCAAAGGCATCCAGATACGCCTTGTTGGCGGCAAGGTAAACGAAGTCTTTATCGAGAATGGCGAGCATATCGGTAGAGCTGGAGACAATTTCCCGATACTGCTTCAGTTTTTCCTCTGCCTTTTTCCGCTCGGTAATGTCCCGACTGATTCCGACAATGGCGCTGATTTTCCCGTCTTCATCGTACACGGGCGCCTTGGTCGTTTCAAAGAAGATACGAGTTCCATTGATGACGGCTGAATCTTCTTCCGTATAAATGCGATACCGTCCGCTGAGGATTTCCTGGTCGCTTTCATCACATTGCTCAGCCAATTCATAGGGAAGAATTTCGAAACAGGTTTTACCGATGATCTCCTCCTGCGGGATTCCGGCGATCTTTTCATACGCCTTGTTCACAATCAGATTGTGACCAACGCGATCCTTGAAAAAAATGATATCCGGAATCGTCTGGACCAGCGCCTTGAGGCGTTCATGCTCCCTTTTCAGCTCTGTTTCAATTTTCTTCTGTTCTGTCAGATCGGTCACTGCGACATAAACAGACGACCAATCGGGCGATTCCGGATCAACAAGAATCCTCATGTGCGTATGAATTTTATCGCCGTCAAGGGTTCGCACGATCGCTTCCGATTCGAAATCGGTTCGTCCCTCTGCCAGAAAGATCAATGTCTCCCGGTAGACAGGAAACGATTCTTCACAGAAGATTCTGGAAAGATCAGCCGTCAGTTCCTGCTTGCTTTTTGCATGATGAAGCCGGAGTGTTTCCTGGTTCACATCCAGAATTTTTACCAGTCTGGAACACTCGATAACCACCTCAGGGTGGGACTCGAAATAGGCCCGAAAATCTTTGACCCCTTCATCACGAAGTGAGTCAATTTTTTTTTGTATGTCGGAGTAGTCTTCGTGCCACAAACTGACCGGTGCATTTTCAAAAAGCAGATTGATCAGGGGAGCGGGGGGGGATCGTAGAAGTTGAGCCCTTCCCACTGCCTCGGATTGCTTTGACTGGAGATTCGCCCACATTACTTTCCATTGGCCCGCGGAAAAGATTGGATCGGAATCGACATATGATCATAACTGTAATTGAATGAAGGAGCAACATCGAACACGTCATTAGACGGAACAGCACGGAACAGATTTGTATTGAACAAGACCGGGCGTTAGTATCTGTGCACCTGTTTCAGTGTCTGTTGTCGATCGATGTTTTTGAATTTATTCGATGCTTCTGCAGTTTCCGGAGTGATATGATGATGCCCCCGTTTGTCTTTTGTTCTTTCCTGGCAACTCTCCTGTTCTCTGTGTTCTTTGTGCCGATTGAATTGATGGGGCAAATCCGTAAAGTTGATCAGACAGAATTTCAAAAAGCGGTTCGAACAACTGATCCTTTAACGCCGCAACAGGAGCGATTGCAATTTCAGCTTCCGCCCGGATTTGACGTGCAACTGGTGGCTGCCGAGCCGGATATCGCCAAACCGATGAATCTGGTTTTCGACGCCAGGGGGCGTTTGTGGGTTACAACCACGGTGGAATATCCGATACCTGCCAAGCCGGGGACCAAAGCTCGGGACAGCATCAAAATTCTCGAAGACACCAACGGCGATGGACGAGCCGACCTCGTGAAAACATTTGCAACCGGGCTGAATATTCCGCTCGGCATCATGCCTTATCAGGATGGTGTTGTCTGCTACAGCATTCCAAACATCTGGTTTCTGCACGATACCGATGGCGACGACAAGGCGGATAAAAAGGAGGTGTTATACGGGCCACTCGGCTACGAACGGGACACGCATGGCATGTGCAACAGTTTTACCCGCGGTTTCGATGGTTGGCTGTATGCGACACACGGATTCAATAATCATACAGAACTTGCCGGGAAAGATGGGCACACGATCTCGATGAAATCGGGTAACATCTTCCGCATGCGACTCAATGGTGACCGTGTCGAACATTACTCGCATGGGTTGGTCAATCCCTTTGGAATGACATTCGATGCTGCAGGCGATCTGTTCGTTGCCGATTGCCATACGAAACCGATCAGCATGATACTGCGGGAAGGTTACTATCAGAGTTTCGGCAAGCCGGATGATGGACTTGGGTACGTTCCCGATGTGATGCAGCATCTGCACAATTCGACGGCGATTGCCGGCCTGGCGATCAGTGAAGGAAGCGGTTTTCCCTCGGAGTATGACCGCAACACGTTTGGCGGCAATGTGATGACCAGTCGTATCAATCGGGATCAATTGCAACGGATCGGCTCCAGCATCCGCGCGGTGGAAAAGCCGGATTTCCTGACCGCAAATGATCCGTGGTTTCGTCCGGTTGACCTGAAATTTGGTCCCGACGGAGCCCTGTATGTCGCCGACTTCTACAATCGGATTATTGGTCATTATGAGGTGCCACTGGATCATCCCGGACGAGACAGATTCCGCGGTCGCATTTGGCGAATCGTTTATCGTGGTACGGACAAAAACAGTACGGAGAAAACAGGCCCTCCGCCTGCAAACTCCACGAATTTCGAAGCGATGACGCTGGATGCATTGTGTGCCGAGTTGGCTGGCCACAGCCGGGT
>JALWSL010000387.1 GCA_027080405.1 Planctomycetaceae bacterium | reverse complement strand
TTTTTATAGTTAAACTATATTTCTTATTTGGAGTTAAGTTAGTATTTAACACGTATTTATTTTTTCACTCCTCATAATTACAATCACTATCACTAGTATAAACCGATACCTTATTAATGTAATTTATATGATTTTTATTATCTCAAAAATCAAAACTATTATTAATATCAAATCATATATCATTTTTAGTAGTTAAGCATGATTTTTTATAATTTATAAATTTGTAATCTAATATTTCATTGTCTTCAGTGGTATGAAATACTAAATTTATATCATCTATCGAGGCGATCAAGGCAAACTGAAAGGCAATGTAACCTCCCATCGAAAGACCACATAAGGTGATCGGTTCTTCGACCCTCGAAGCATCCAGCAGCGCCTTCAGATCGTCTGCAAACTGCTCCATCGTCAACAAGTCGTTCGCCCCGCCACTTTTCCCAAAGCCCCGCAAATCAGGAGCAATGACCCGATACCCCTGCCGAAAGCAGTCGAGTTGGGCAGACCACATCGTATGATCCAGCGGAAACCCATGCACAAAAAGCAGAACGTGCCCCTCACCTGCATCGATACAGGAAAGCGTAGCATCGTCAATGGTTACTGCACGAATCACAAAGAAACCGTTGCCATCAAACTGGTTGGACAATTGGAAGGAGAAATCAATAAAATTCCGATGAGAAAGATGGTAACCATAACAGCGAGGAAAATCCAGAAATTGCCCTGCGTTGCGTCCAATTCAACCAGAATCCAGAGGATGGCTATTGCGGATCAATTTGTCTGGATTCTGAATCCTCCACGAGGTATCCATTTCCGTACCCAGTTCTTTTCCCATTGTAGTAACAGCCGTTGCGATAGCAGGAATATCAAACCCGGCTTCCCCGGTTCCTGTTGTCTGTCCTGCTCCTACAGTAACAAGCATACATGACATTGAATCCTGCTCAAATTGACGCTGTACTTTCCGGACAGCGAACTGACGTTCGTGCAGTCGGATTGCGTCTGCTGCTTGGTTGTGCTTCTCCATTTTACGGCACCGCTGCGTGCCTGAATCGAATGCGCTTCGATTGGAATCTGGCTGCCGTTCATCGTGTGAGTGCCCCTGTTATCAGTGTCGGAAATATCACCACGGGCGGAACCGGGAAAACTCCTTTCACTGCATGGCTGGTTCGCGCGCTGCAAAAAATGGGCAAGAGCCCCGGGATCGCCAGCAGAGGTTACAAGTCTCTCGATTCCGCTCACTCCATCGGAGCGGATCAACAGCAAGGCAACGATGAAAAAATGGTTCTCGAACAGGTCTGCCCGGGCACCCCTCATCTGCAAAATCGGGATCGCGTTCTGGCTGCCAGGCGGTTGATAGAACAGCACAACTGCGACTGTGTCATTCTTGATGACGGCTTTCAGCATCGCCGATTACATCGTGACCTGAATCTTGTTCTGATCGATGCGGTCAACCCGTTCGGTTACAATCACCTGTTGCCACGCGGCCTGTTGCGCGAACCTCTGAGTTCTTTAAGACGAGCCGATCTGATCGTGATCACCCGTGTCGAACAGGTTCCCGCTGCACATATCTCCCAAATTCGAGCCAAACTGAAGCGATACGTTCATACCGAAATCCCGATTGTCGAAGTTGCCTTTGAGCCAACCTTTTTTCTCGACCGCGACGGAAATCGATATCCGCTTTCTAAAATACCACAGACTGCGATCATGTTTTGCGGCATCGGAAACCCGAGCGGCTTTCAAAACCTGCTTTCTGAAATCGGTCTTGATCCCTCACCCGGAAAAAACTTTTTTGTCTTTCCCGACCATCATCATTACACGAAACAGGAAATGCAGTCCCTTTGCGATTGTGCACGAAAGGCCGGGACCAGGGAACTACTGACCACACAGAAGGATCTGGTCAAACTGGGCCCCCTGCTCCCTGACGACATAACCTGTCAGGCGGTTTGCATAGATGCAGTTGTGAAAAACGCCGAGGAAATACTCCTGCAAAAACTGAAGGAACTGCTTTGTAGTGGAGAATCTGCGGGAAAATCCCCGATTCCATGATCTCTCCGGTCATGTTCCTTTTGCCCGCACATCTCCGTGCAAAGCCCGTTATTGCCTCTACGGCCCTATTCCGATTGTCCTCCGGTTGCTGAATTTGTCGATCCCTTCTTACAATACCCTACGAACATGGAACTGCTCGAGGCAGATGGCCAAATGAGAGAGGAACACCAGGGATGCGAAACAATGTTGCACTAATTTTAGCGGGTGGCAAAGGAAGCCGACTGGAACCGTTAACGCGGGATCGAGCCAAGCCGGCCGTCCCTTTTGGCGGAAGTTACCGAATTATCGATTTCGCCCTTTCGAACTGCATCAACAGCGGTCTGCGTCGGATTCTGGTTTTAACCCAATACAAAGCCGCCAGTCTCGACAGGCACATTCATCAGGCCTGGCGATTTCTCTGCCGCGAATTGAACGAATATGTCGATGTCCTTCCGCCTCAGCAGCGTCTCGATGAACAGTGGTATCAAGGGACTGCCGATGCAGTCTATCAAAACATTTACACCATCGAAAAAACGGCAGCCGATAACGTCCTTATTCTTTCGGGCGATCACATTTACAAGATGGACTACGATGTTCTACTCAGAGAACATGTCAAGTCGAATGCCGCGGTTACGATCGGGTGCTTGCCAGTCAGCATCGAAGAGGGAAAAGCATTCGGTGTGATGAGCATTGACGACGAACAGCGAGTCATCGATTTTCAGGAAAAGCCCGAGCATCCCCAGCCGCTTCCCGATGACCCTCGGCACTGTCTGGCCTCGATGGGAATCTATGCCTTCAAGTCAGATTTTCTGTTCGAAGAACTCTGCAGGGATGCGACCATGCGGGACAGTTCGCACGATTTTGGCAAAGATATCATCCCCCGAATCATCAAGGATCATCTGGTTCGGGCCTTTCCGTTCAAAGACAAGAATAGCGGCGAACGCTCTTACTGGCGCGATGTGGGCACACTCGATGCGTATTACGAAGCCAATATGGATCTGATCGCCGTCGATCCGCAGTTGAATCTTTACGATCAAACCTGGCCGATCCGCTGCTACCAACCGCTGCTTCCTCCGCCCAAATTCGTTTTTGCCCAGGAAAAGCAGGAAAACCCCCGCATGGGTTTCGCCATGGACTCTCTGGTTTGCGCAGGCTCCATTCTTTCGGGGGGGCAGGCCGTTCGCTCAATCATTTCCTCGGGCGTTCGTATCAATAGTTGGGCGCGAGTCGAAGATTCCATTCTTTTCGATTACGTCAACATCGGCAGGCACGCGAAAATTCGCCGGACAATTATTGACAAAGGTGTCACCGTTCCCGAAGGGATGTCCATTGGCTATGACCTCGAACAGGATCGCAAACGTGGTTTTACCGTCACCGAGTCCGGGATTGTCGTGATTGGGAAAATGGGTTCCCTTGCAGAGGCAATAACACAACCACAATAAAACTGATTTCAAAGTAGAACCGATTTCAAGGGAACAGTTCCTGCATCAGCCTCTGTACGAATCGACCTCTCAAATATACTGATTGATCAGATTTTCGAGATACTCCTGACGACCGCTGACATTCGGCGCGGAATCCCCTTTTTCGAGCATGTACTGCTCAAGGGAAACGAAGTCTGCCTCCCCTTTTTCAATTGCCTGGCCGATTCCCTCATCATAACTGCTGTAACGATTCTTCACGAACTCATCCAGTACGCCATCTTCACGAATTCTGGCTGCAATTTTCGCACCACGGGCAAACGTATCCATTCCCCCAATGTGGGCATGGAACAGGTCAATCGGTTCAAAACTTTCCCGGCGCACCTTGGCATCGAAATTCAAACCGCCGGGGCTGATCCCTCCCTGTTTCAAAATCACCAGCATGCACTGGGTTGTCAGGTAGATGTCCGTCGGAAATTGATCGGTGTCCCAGCCGAGCAGCAGATCCCCATAATTGGCATCCACACTCCCTAACGAATTCTGAATGCGGGCGTACTCCAACTCGTGCATCATCGTGTGACCGGCCAGCGTGGCATGATTGGTTTCGATGTTCATTTTGACATCGTTTTCCAGCCCGTATTGTCGCAAAAAGTTCATGCAGGCAGCGACATCGAAATCGTATTGATGTTTGGTCGGTTCTTTCGGTTTCGGTTCAAAAAGAAACTGCCCCTCGAAACCGATGCTTTTCGCATAATCCTTTGCCATGTGCATGAATTTTGCCAGATGATCGAGTTCGCGTTTCATATCGGTGTTATAAAGATTCTGGTATCCCTCGCGTCCTCCCCAGAATACGTAATTGGCACCACCCAGTTTGTGAGTGACCTCGATCGCCTTCTTCACCGCGGCGGCTGCGTGCGCGAAAACATCTGCGTTGCAACTGGTGGCCGCTCCGTGCATGTAACGGGCGTGAGAAAACAGATTCGCCGTTCCCCAGAGCAGTTTGATGCCTGTTGCCTGTTGCGCCTCAAGGAGTTTATCGGCAACCGCATCGAAAATTTCGTTTGTTTCCTTCAGCGTGCTCCGCTCCGGCGCAACATCGCGATCGTGGAAACAGTAGAAGTCGACGCCGAGTTTTTGCATGAATTCAAAAGCGACATCGACCCGCTTCAAAGCATTCTCAAGAGAATCACTTCCATCATCCCAGGGACGAACCGCACAGCCCGGGCCGAACGGATCAGCTCCCAACCCTCGAAATGTATGCCAATACGCAACACTGAAGCGGAGCAGTTCACGCATCGTCTGCCCCTCGATAACCTCATCGGGATTGTAATGTTTGAAAGCGAGAGGATTTCTGCTCTCCGGGCCTTCATACTGAATGGCGGGAACTTCCGGGAAATAGCTCATTGTCGATATTCCTGACTCCTGTTTGTTGATTCCTGTTTGACGTGTATTTCCTGTTTAAGAGTTGATCAACCAGTAATTGCTGATATCTTGTGCTGGAAACAGTTCGCTGAACAGCGTGGCGAATTTCACCCGGAATATCAACCCAATCAGACCAGGAGAATGAAGATGACCGGTTACACGGTACATACTGGTACCAGCAAAAAGTTTGTGGAAGGTTGGGACGCCATTTTCGGTTCCCAGAAGGAAAAAAAGAAAACGTCTGGCTCCCGGAAAAAGAAACAATCCGGCACAAAGACCAAAGCCCAAAAACGCTCCTCGAACAAAAGCAAGGCCAAAAAGGGGAAAAAATGAGGCGCAGTTCCCGAACCGCCTGCCCTGATTTATCTTCTTTGTCTTTCCCGTAAGAAAAAAGATTGTTCATGACGTATCCCATCAATTGGCAACTCGGTGAACTCGGCCCTCAACCGGGAGAGGCGGCTTTTGATCAATGGTTGCAGGAAATCAGGACAAATCTGCAGAGGTTCGAAACGGATGTTGCCGATCTATCGGGCCAACTTTCATCGAATTCGGGGAAAGTGGGCTCTCCGGAGGAATTGGCCGCTCTTGTTGAACAGTTCGGCCGGGTCTCCGGGGAATGGTCGCAAGTAGTTTCTCTGGTCGGCTGTTACGCTTCACAGGAGAGCAGCAGCGAAACGTATCGCCTGGCCGAAGGAGCGGTCGCCTCCATTTACCCAATGTTCACCAAAGCCAACCACGCGATGGATCGTC
>JALWSL010000386.1 GCA_027080405.1 Planctomycetaceae bacterium | reverse complement strand
AGCACGATATCAACGCCATCGTCGCCCGTGAATTCGCCGGTTTTGCCAAATATCGTTTTTGAACCGAAATCATGTTGATACCTGTTGAAACGAAAACGTCTCTGTTTGATTTCCCAACCGGTGAAGCACCTGGCCAGTTCCCGAATATCCTTTTCCGTATAATTCCCCTCTCCCAGACAGAACAGTTCCATGATCTCGCGAGCATAATTTTCGTTCGGATGCCCCTTCCGGTTTGTGACGGAGTCCAGATAGATCAACATGGCTGGATCGTGGGAAATTTCGTGCAGCATTTTCCCAAAATCGCCCAAGGCATTTCTTCGGAACAATTCATTCTGTTGCAGCATCAGCGCAGGATCGGTAACTTTTTCCGCACTCGTGGCGAAATGCCCGTGCCAGAAAAGTGTGACCTTTTCACGTAGTTGATCCGGCGAATTCAACATGCGGTGCAACCAACGCGAAGGAAGATTTTGAGCCTCACCCGTTGCCAACACCGACTGCATCAGTTCCTGAAACTCCCTTTGCTGTGCCTCTGTCTCGGAACGATCATTGACCAGACGATGCGCCAACTCCAGCGGCGAGTGATCGCCAAGCCGATCCAGTTCGTTACTGGGAAGTCCAAAACCGGCCCGACGGGAAAGATGACTCCACTGTTTTCGAGACCATTGATCATCAGATTCAGGTTCATAAGGGTGCCACGCCCACTCGGGGTCGATCATATCAAAGTGGTCCATTGCAAATACTCTCCCCAAAACAAACCTGATCATTGAAAAAAAGCACTGAATAATCACTGACGAGCAAAGTATTAAAATTGCTACCATTGCCATCAATTCTCTGGCATCTCTTTCCCCTGGCAGCGAAACCCCCGAAATCGGACAATCCGAATCGCCCAATTCAATGAATCAGCCATTCAGAGAACCAGTCGTCCAGAATCGACGGGTCCCTGGTTGATCGGGTTGATTCGGCCACAGTATTCCTGCGACGATTGTTAAACACAAAAAACGACGCAGCAAGACGATACGAATTATCTGTCTACCGCGAGCTACTTCGACAATTCCACACTCAAATCAAGGTTCAACAGACCGCCGGCTGTTTCCAGGGTAACTGTTGCGTTCTCAAAATAACCAAGCAGCTTCAACAACGTCCCGATTTCCATTTCAGCTTCTTCCCGTGTATGTCCTTCCTCAAGCATATTGTTGCTGATCAACTGCGCCTTGTTATCTTCCAGCACCGATTTCAAAACAGGGGCAGAAAGCAGTGCCCTGGTGTTGACTGAACTTTCGGACTTGCGTCCCTGCGGTTCTTCTCCTGTGATCAGATTTCGAGCCAGTTCGACCGTTGATGAAACGACGACACGGTTCCCCGAAAAGGCGACCGTCGGCGAGAAGTTGAAGTTGATCCTGGCCGGGTTCTTCTCCTCTTCTCCCGCCAGGGGGACAAAAGAGGCGGAAGTCAATTCGCCTGCGTCAGTTTTCTCCATTTCGAGTTCCAACTGCGGTTGACCGTTCATACTGCCGACAACATTGAAAAAACCGATCAAACTTTGAAAAATCCGCCGGAACTCCCTGGCCGTTGTTTTCGGCTGCTTCATCTTGCCGACCAGCGCAAAAGCAGGGAGTTTTATCGCCGGTGCGGGACGATCCTGCGGAAATTCCTGTTGCGCAACGATCAACAGAACCTCCGGGGAAAGCGCACCAAGAATATCCTCGCCAAAATCTTTCCCGGAAAAGAGCGTCGTCAGCGTGCTGTCCGCTTCTGCAAATTTGTCATTTATCTGCTCATTGAACAAGTCACCTGCCCGCAACCACATTTCGGAAAAGTTGCGATAGGCACTAACAGCAAACAATAATCGTGGAACATCCGGAATGACGGCTGCCCGCCCGGTTCCACGCGGTCCAAAGTAAAATTCCCGAGGCTCCGAAACCCATTTTTGCTCGAAAGGAACCGAGAAACGCAACCGGGCAGAGTGCCCTTTACCTGCAAGAGCAGCGGTGGCGTAAGGCGTTTCTTCCAGAACATCAAGGATCCCGCCTAACAGGATTTCCCCAAACGGTTCCTCCGATTTCCCCTCAAACAACTTTCTGGCAACGCCCGCCTGGCGGACGGCACTCAAATTGGCATACAACCAGACCGCATCACCCCTGTGCCTGTTTTTTCTTGCGTCCTGAAACTGGTCACTATCAGCCAGAGAGCCGGGATTTCCGCCATCGAGCAATCCATTCAGAACGGACATGCCAATTTTTTCATTCGTGGCAAACACGAACCATCGTTCATAAATGGCAAACCCGCCATTTTTTACACCGTAGGTTGTTATTCCCCTGTATTCATCAACTTCATACGGATCATCGCGATTATTCTCGGCTGCATCCTGGCGAGCCAGTTTCATCATCGTTTCCACGATTTTTTCCAAGCTTTGCCCGTCCTTCGCGTTCATCAACAAAGCCGCCCCTCTGGAATCCAAATCGAAGGCAAGCGTGATCCCATCGGCTGCCAAAGTCTTCAGAACCTCGTCCCACTCCATCCCCAGTTGTGATTCAACATAATTGAGGATCTGCAGAAACTGGGCCACTTCGGGATCCTTCATCAGCTCCTGATACGCCTCTTCTTCCTGCAGGCGTTTGGTAACCGGGTGATCCAACAGGGCATCAACAATTGCAGGCGGATCGGTTATTTCCGCATAGAAAACAGTCGTTTCAGGGAGCAGTTTCGCAGGAGCGATCTGCGCAGCAGCGAAAATCGGGGAAAAGAGGACAAGCCCCAGGATCAAACAGAAATCCCAACAGGAAAAGCGATTACGGCAAAACATCATGAGACTTTCTTCGTCTGACAGGAGTGATTCAATCTACACCACCTACTACTGCCCAAAGGAAGATTGGGTTTCGCCGGATAAAAAAGTTTTTCCTGCACAGGAAGTTATACCTGACACCTGAAAGTGAACATAAGTGCACTTTTTATCTGTGTCCTGAGGCGATCTCCCCTGTGTTATCCCGATAAATTGTGGGTAAACCGTAATTTATGCCGATTATTTCAAATATACGCAGTTAGTCCACCTGATCTGATTATAGCTGAAGATGGTGTTAAAACAGATTATCCAGTTTCACAGGACGAGCCGATAAGTTCCATTGGAACAAAAACCTTAGTTGCGCTCGGCACAGGATTTAATCCTGGGGCATAGATTGTGGCGGTGCTCCCCAGTTTCTTGTTTACTCCAATTTGAGGGAGCAGATAAGGAGGTTTTTGGTCAGTGCTTGCCACGGGTGAACCTGCAAAGAAATAATTTTTAGGAGAGAGCATGATGTTAAACTACGGTAAAAAGTGGAAAGTATTCGGTGCTTTCCTGTTTGCAGCGGGGATGTCTGTTGGCATCACCGGGACGACGCAGGCAGGAGATGAGTGCTGCCCGGACGAAACCTGTATCGAATGTTGCAATCCGGACAGTGTGTTCTGCAACGCGGGAGCAAAATTGAGCAACCGCCTGAAGTCGCTGTGCGGCCTTTGGAAAAATGACGACTGCTGTGTCGATGATATCTGCACCGACGATTGCACCGGTGACGATTGCTGTGAGGATTCCTGCATCGATATTGAAGAATCCGGCTGGAAGTTCGGCGGCTGGGCGCAAATTGGCTATCACAACATCAGCAACGGGATGTTCAACAACAATCCGAACCGTCTCAATGCCCAGCAAATGTGGCTGTATGCCGAGAAAAAGGCTGATGGCAGTGATGGATGGGGATTTGGTGGTCGGTTCGACATCATGTATGGTACCGATGCCAACGACACCCAGGCATTCGGTAACGCCAACTCTGTCTGGGATTTCTCTCAGGGTAATAACATTCGTGGTGGATACGGCTGGGCGTTGCCCCAGGCATATGTCGAAGCGGCCAATGGCGACTGGTCGATTATCGCAGGTCACTTCTTTACTCTGCTGGGATATGAAGTCATCACAGCACCAGATAACTTCTTCTACAGCCACGCCATGACAATGTATAACTCTGAAGCATTTACCCACACCGGGGTTCTTGCTACTCATCAGACAACCGATACTCTGGAAACTTACATGGGGTGGACACTCGGTTGGGATACCGGTTTTGATCAGAACGCTGGCGGAAGCAATTTCCTGGGTGGTTTCAGCAAGCAACTGACTGACGATACTTCTTTAACCTACATCACAACGGCTGGTGATCTCGGCTGGCTTGGTACCGGTTATTCACACAGTATTGTTGTCGATCATCAGGTCAACTGCAAACTGAACTATGTTTTCCAGTCTGACTATGTCGATGCCACTGCCTACAATCCGTTCACGATTGCAGGGGCAGGAACAACGGAAGCCTATGGTATTAACCAATACCTGATTTACACCGTCAACGATATGATTGCTACCGGAGCCCGATTCGAATGGTGGCGAGCAGGAGGAAATAATTCCTACTCACTCACAGGTGGAGTCAACCTGAAGCTTCATGACAACTTCAAGGTTCGACCTGAAGTTCGCTACTTCTTTGCAGACCCCAATCTGGCTCTTCTCCAGAATGCCGCTGCAGGGGACAACTTCAACGACTCCTTCGTCTTTGGAATCGATGCGATTCTCACCTTCTAGTTGAGAATGGGAAATCCTTTCCCGGAAGACAACAAGTCTTTGTAAAGCGGAACATCGCCCGCGAGTTTTCGTGGGCGATGTTTTTTTATCATGCTGTTCCAACTTCACAAACTATTCCAACTCAACTGGCTATTCCAGTTTCACCGTGCGCAAGCGGAGCGCATTACTGACAACAGAAACGGAACTGAAGCTCATCGCGGCAGCGGCAACCATTGGACTGAGCAGCAGACCGAAAAATGGATACAAAACTCCTGCAGCAACCGGAACGCCGAGCATATTGTAGATGAACGCGAAAAACAGATTCTCGCGGATGTTGCGAACTGTTCGCCGACTCAACTGGACGGCTTTGACGATTCCCCGCAAGTCTCCTTTAATCAACGTCACTCCTGCACTTTCGATGGCAACATCACTGCCCGTCCCCATTGCAATTCCCACATTCGCCACAGCCAACGCAGGGGCATCATTAATTCCATCCCCTGCCATGGCAACGACATGTCCCTGATCGCGCAACTCTTTGATATATTCCAGTTTATCCTGCGGCTGCAAACCTGCCTCAACCTGATCGAGGCCCAGTTCTTTCGCAACAGCACGAGCAGTTCGCTCGTTGTCACCGGTCAGCATGATGATCTGCAGCCCCAGCCGATGCAGTGCTTTAACAGCCTGGGCGGTCGATTTTTTAATGGGATCTGCCACAGCGAGAATACCAGCCAGTTCTCCGTCGATCCCTACAAAAATGACTGTCCTCCCCTGTTCCTGAAGCTCCGTTGCCCGCTGTTGGAGTGAATCGGGCAGGATACGGTATTCACGAAGCAACTCCGGTTTCCCGATCACCACTTCCTTCTGCTGAACATGACCAACGACCCCGCCCCCCGTGACAGAATTGAAGTGGGCCACTTCAAACAGGGAAAGGTTTCGTTCGCGGGCAGCTTCAACGATGGCGCGGGCAAGGGGGTGCTCGCTATTCTGTTCAAGAGAGGCCGCCCATTGCAACAGAACAGTTTTATCATAATTCGCGGCAGGTATGGA
>JALWSL010000385.1:3591-5624 GCA_027080405.1 Planctomycetaceae bacterium | reverse complement strand
CGGCAGAAAAAAGCGGGAGAGGATTCTTCTCCTGCAAAGGAATCCCCACAAGCACTGCAACCGCAACAGGTCGGACAAGCGTGATTGCCACTGGTGACCAGCGTCTGCAATACAAAACAATCAATCAGGTAAGGCATCTTCATCCCCACAGAATGAGTATCAATCCCCGGTGAATCGTAGAGAACAGGAAGGAAGCAACTGCTTTCAGGATATATGCCTTCAGCTGGATGGCGGAGAGCCGGGCAGTCCTCCGTCAGTGAATCTTGCGGTTGAGCCGTACCAATCGGGAATGAAGGTGGATACTTTTCTCGCCCAGCACCTGCGCAATTACCCTGTCTGGAAACTTCAACGACTGGCGACATGGGGGGCCATCGAAATTGGCGCGCAGCCGGTCAGCCATCTTCGCCGGTTACGTACCGGGGAAATCGTTCGCGCTCGTCTGCTTGAACCTCCGGAACTGCATTACCAGCCGGAGCCCTACCCACTCGAAATAATTTATGAAGACCCCTGGATTGTTTGCATCAACAAGCCTCCCGGTATTATCGCCCATCCGACCGGCAATATGCTTTCGGGAACATTGTGCAATTTTCTGCAGGCCCATTTCGACAGGCAAACCATTTTCCCCGGTTTACTCCGTCCGGGAATTGTGCATCGGCTTGACCGCGAAACATCCGGCGTTATCGTCGTCGCCAAAACCCACCAGGCACACCGAAATCTTGTCGATGCCTTTGAACACTCCCGTGTGGCAAAAACATATCTGGCGATTGTTGAAGGAGAAATGGACGAAAAATCCGGAACGATCGATCTTCCGATTGGCCAGGCGAAAAACGGTTCACGGGCGTTGATGTCTGCACGGGCTGACGCACTTAATGCCAAGACCGCGAAAACAGCCTGGAAGGTTCTGAAAAAAATATCCTCTCCTTCCCTGAACCATCAATATACCGTTGTGCTTTGCAAGCCGATCACTGGCCGAAACCACCAAATTCGTGTGCACATGGCTGCCATCGGGCACCCACTTGTCGGGGATGAATTTTACATGAAGGCGGGGCGTTTCAAACCAGCCGTGCGAGAATCGCTGGAGCAGGGCCGGCGAATGAACACGACTCGATGCCCTCATTCGGGGCTCGCTCGCCACGCCCTTCATGCGGCACAAATTGAACTGGCTCACCCCATCACCGGAGCCTGGCTCAAACTGCAAGCCGGACTTCCCGCAGATATGCTACGAGCTGTCATCATGCTGCAAAAACAGGCTGGAGTGAAACAGGAAACCAGTTGAACGGAGATTTCACTCGCTCCCCCCGGATAGGTAAACAACTTCCCGTGCCGATGAAATTCAATCAAGCTTCCCGTTTCATCTGTACCCGATGAGCATAATACTTGCTGCTCATGTCAGAAAATTGGTCGACTTCCCATTGATTTCCCATTGATCACCGCTGCTTCTCATTTATGATAAACGCAGAAGTCGCTTGTTGACACCTTTTTATTTGACCCGTTTCCTGCAGGAGTCGTCGCTCCTTTCGCTGGGGAAGGAGTGGGTTGCCTTCTGAAGGAATCTCCGAGATTCGTCGGAGATGCAGGTTGACGGGATGTCGGCTGCATCAAACCGGTCTGCCTGGCGGTAATACAGGCCTGTTTTCCAGGAAATGAACAGTGAAATCCCCCTCATCGAAATAGACGGAGAAAACAAATCGTGAAATATTTATTTACCATCTTTTTTGCACTCATTCCGACTGTTGCTCCCGTCATCATGACTGGCTGTCAACCAGCCTCACCCACACAGGAAAAAAATAGCACGTCTGATTCACAGGCGACGCACGATCATCATGGGCACGACCATCACCATGATCATGGTGATGGAGAACACCCTGAAACCTACGCCGAGGCGGTTCGACAACTCGAAAAATTGCACGATACCATTAGAGACGCCTTTACCAGTAACAATAAGGACGCCGCCCACAATCCCTTGCATCACATCGGACACCTTCTGGAAGATATTGGTGAATTGGCCGAAAAAGCCTCGCTCGGTAAAGAAC
>JALWSL010000385.1:0-3581 GCA_027080405.1 Planctomycetaceae bacterium | reverse complement strand
GTTGACCGCGGTTAAAAAGGCAAAAGAAGATCTGTTTGATGCCTACACACAGATAGATAGCGTCTTCCACGAAAAGAAAGAAATCAAATACGAGGACCTCGAAAAAAAGATAGATTCAGCCCTGGCGGTACTTCAAAACGCGGTAAAGAAGGAAGCAAAACCGGGCGAATCGCCTGAAAAGGCCCATCAAACCAGTTCAAAAGAGGCGCCCCAAGAGACTTCGAAACCGACATCCCAACAGAAACCCCAAACGACTCCCAAGGAAAAGCCAAAAGAGAAATAATGCGACTCTGCTCTTGCAGAATACTGCGAGCAGTATGAATCCTGTTATCCTGTTCTGTTTGCCTTCTGAAGAACTGCTATCCGAAGAACCGCTATCCGAGGAAGCCGAGTTACCCCGGCATCAACCGGCAGCGGTTCGTGAATCTGCTTGTCGTCGAGACAAGCAATCGTTGTAACAATGAGGAACCGGAGAGAAATTTTCGTCATGTCGCCCCATCCAATCAGCCGTCTTTTTTCGGTAGCATTGCTGTTTCTGGTTATTTCCGGTTGTGCAGAAAAGACCGATCCCCGAATCCTTTCCATTCGCCAGAAAACTGTGTTGACGGAGTCTCCCGGTGAATCGATCCCCATCAAACAAGCCAGAGAGGCATCAGAAAAAGGTGAAGAATTCATCATTTCCGGGAAAGTGGGAGCCCACGATCTGAACCAATGGTGGGTTGACGGTTACGCCACCTTCTGGATAACTGAAGCCGGGCAGGATCAGAGCAATCATGGGGGGCCCGGACACGATCCGGACACCTGCCCGTTCTGCAGACGAAAATACAAGGAAACAGTTGCGGTCATCCAGTCTGTTGATGAGAAAGGAAACGTGATTCCCATCGATGCGAAAACATTGTTCGGTCTTGAAACGGGAGACCTGGTTACAGTCAAGGGAAAAGGAGAAATTGACGAATCCGGCATTTTGAACGTAAAAACGTCTGCCATCTACATCCACCCCCGGCAATAGTGCTCCGTCGGACTTTATTTGACGAGTTCCCTATTTGTCGGGTTGTGTTTTGTCAGCCTGTTATTTGTCAGCCTGTAAGCAGGGAACTTCGCTGCTCTATCCCCCCCCAACGGCAGCCCACAGGATATTTCGCAATCGCTACAATAGCAGGATCTTCTTCGCCGACACACTGGATCGAATTTTCCAGAAAGGACGGAGTCGGTTTGCAAGCGAACCAGTTTCAATAATGAAAAAAGGGACAACTCGTGGAGCTGCCCCTTCGATCTCATACTATCCACCAAAGAATGCCCTCGTTAGTTGAGAGTCTTGTCCCCTTTCTTCCAGTTACAAGGGACGAGCTTTTCTGTCTGGAAAGCATCAAGAACCCGCAACACCTCTTCGACATTTCGCCCGACACTCAAATCGTGAATGGCCAACCAGCGAATCACGCCTTCCGGATCGATCAGAAAGATACCTCGGTAGGCAATTCCCTTCTCTTCCAACAAAACGCCATAGTCTTCCGAAAGCTTATGGTTGGTGTCGGCCAGCATCGGATATTTCAGATTTGCCAACTCGGGATGACTGTCGCACCATCCCTTGTGGCTGTAAACGCTATCGGTACTGGCTGTCAACAGGGCACAATTACGACTCTCGAATTCTTCCAACGCATCATTGAATGCCGTGATTTCAGTCGGGCAGACAAAAGTGAAATCGAGAGGGTAGAAAAACAGGCATACCCATTTCCCCTTCAAATCATCCGACTTGATTGTGACAAACTGATCGTCTGTGTTGTCTTTGGTACGATCGTAAGCCTGAACTTCAAACGAGGGAGCCGGTTTCCCAACTTGTGCTGCCATTTTTCTCTCCTGTAGAGCTGCTAAAGACTATTTGAATCAAAATGAAACTTTTTGGTAGACTGCTGCATCGGCAAATTCGACCAGAGAGCGCTCCCGATCAAATCTGTATCAAGGAGTATAGCCCCCTCGTTCAGGCATTCAACCCTGCTCGAATCGGTTTTCTCGAAAGAAATTTGTCCGAGATATTTTCAGACGGGAAGTGAATGGGAGCTATTGAGATACAGATGGATAAACGAAATTCGGAGAAGCTGGAAATCACACTTGCTTTGGGCGGGGGTGGAGCGCGTGGTTTGGCCCATTTGGGAATTATCGAAGTTCTGATCGAGCAGGGCTATTCCATTCGGCGAATTGTCGGTGTCAGCATGGGGAGTCTTGTCGGTGCAATGGTCGCCACTGGTGATGAACCTGCCAAAATCCGGAAAAAAGCGCTGCATTATCTGCTTTCGGAGCGGTTCAAGAAACATCAGCAGGCACTGTTCGGTATGGGGAGCAGTTCTGCAGACCAGTCAAGCGGTTACTTCTCCTGGTATTACCGTATTGAAGAATTTCTGAAAGCGAATCGCCTGTTTCGCCGAATCGTGACGCAGCCCGGTATGCTACCGGGCATCCTGCTTGAAGATGTCATGAAAAATCTCGTTGAAGAGAAAAATATTGAACAGCTCCCGATTCCGCTTTCTGTCGTCGCCGTGGATCTCGTTTCCGGACATCAAGTGATTCTTGAACATGGCCCTCTCCGGGAAGCTGTGCGCGGCTCTTCTTCCCTGCCGGGAATATTTCCTCCTGTCCCGTTTGATGAAATGCAATTATGTGATACCGGAACTTTCTGTTCGTTACCGGCCCGTATCGCGCGATCTTACGGCCATGTTCCCGTAGTCGCCGTCGAAGTCAGCAGCGACGTTGTTCCGGGGATTCGATGTCACACCGCCCTAGATGTGCTGATGCGCGTCGACGAAATTGGCGAAAACTATTGGCGAAAACAGGTTCGCCACCGAGCCGACCTGTTGATCAGACCAAATGTTTCACAAGTCCCCTGGTACGATTTTACCGCCGCCGAGTATCTGTTTGATCTCGGTCGAAAGGCCGCTCAGCAAGCGATGAGCCAAATTGAAAAGCTGTTCGAACAATAGCCTTTCTCATTATCGCAGACTGAACCGCAGTCTGAACCGTAGACTGGCCAGATTCAACGCGATGTCGGTAATTCCGTTTGGAGTAGATCTTCCGGCTCGAAAATGCCTCAGACGTTCGAAAAACGCCTGGTAGCATCTGGAAACTTGCAGAATTGAAGGTACAATGCAGCCTGAGTGTGAGGGAACGATTGGCGGTTCCCCCACACTGAACGCCCAACCCAACGTGCAGATATTACCCCGAAATAGCTGCCGGAAAAGGCGTACACTGTCAGAAGTTCACAGGAACTCCCACCTTCGCCCGATTAAGCCTGCGGAAACGAGTACGGTTCAATGCCTCTGAAATATGATCGAAATGGCAAGTAAAGTACCATGATTAAAGCTATTCCCCGGTTTATCTACAAGGTCGTCCCCGGATTGTTCCTACTGGGAATTATTGCGATCGGCTGGTTTGTCATTCATGAGCTGGATTTCACGGATGACACACAGGCGATGGATGAAACCCCCTCGCCGGAATCCCGGGAGAGTTCGCAAAACATAGTGACGCTTCCCGAAGGCAAATTGAAAGCGGCTCACCTGAAAATTGAAACGGTTCAACCACGGGAAATGCAA